>CAZMZG010000001.1:0-82295 GCA_964570785.1 uncultured Atribacterota bacterium
CCCAAAAGTCGAGCTTCTTTATAAGTTCGCTGTTGAGTTTCCCCATCCAGCCCAGGCTCTGTCCTTCAGCTCTCACTTCGCAGGAAAAGGGCTCTTCGAGGAAAGGATAGAGTCGAGGAACGAGGTCGAGCTTATCACTGCTAATGCCACTGGTTTCAAATAGTTCTTCAATTAAGCCCTTTAGTGTAAAAAAGTCTTGCTTTCCCTCTTTGCTCCACAGCAACGGTTTTGAGTTGCCACAGAGAGCAACAAAAAGCTTGTTTGTTTCGGAAAATGGTTGATCTGTTTCTTCCTCCAGAAGCTGGAACGTTTTGCCCATTTCGAAAAGACCCAAATCAGAATTCCCCATAGTTATGTTGCTCTTGATTACTTCTATTGCAGAACACAAAAGAGCAGGACGTAAAACGGAGTGTTCCTTGGTTATGGGATTGCTTATGGTTACCAGTCCTTCTCCAATGCCAATGACTTCTGCTGTCTGCTGATTGGTTAGAGAGAGAGAAACAATTTCTTTCAAACCTCGATTGACTAAAAAACTTCTTATTTTTTCTTCATACTTTTTGTGGGGGTGTAAATTACCTGGATCAAAAGGAAAACTGGGTATTGTAGAAGGTATTTTGTAATAACCGGCAATTCTCCCTACTTCTTCTGCGAGGTCTACCTCCTGAGTAACGTCGTGTCGCCAGGATGGAACTTTAACCTGAAGAGAGTCTTCCTGGGTAGGAATCATTTCAAAACCCAGCCGCTCAAGAATGGAGATGACTTCTTGCGGTGGAATTTCAAAGCCCAGGATCTCGTCTATTTTCTTTTTCCTGAAAGTGATTATTCTTTTTTTCTGGGGTAAGTTGCCGGCTGTTAGCCACTTTTTATTAATCCGGCCACCAGCCAATCTTTGTATTAGATGTAAAGCTCTTCGAGAAGCAAACAGTACCATTTTGGGGTCAACTTTGCGTTCAAACCTTGAAGATGCTTCAGTTCTCAGTCCGAGCTGTCGAGAAGTTTTCCTCACTGAATAGGGAGCAAAGATTGCTGCTTCCAAAAAGACAGAAGAAGTGAAAGGGGTAACTTCAGAATCCAGGCCTCCTATTACACCTGCGATTGCTATGGCTGAAGTAGAGTCTGCGATTACCAGATTGGAAGGATTGAGGGCACGCTCTACTCCATCAAGGGTCCATATTTTTTCGTCAGGATAAGCTTTGCGAACGACCACCTTTTTGCCACGAATCTTGCTGGCATCAAAAGCGTGAAGAGGCTGTCCTGTTTCCATCATAACCAGGTTGGTAATGTCTACCACATTGTTTATGGGCCTGAGCCCAAACAGGCAGAGTTCTTTTATAAGCCACCAGGGAGAGGGTTTTATTTTAACGTCTTTTATCAGTTTTCCAGAATAAAAGGGACAAAGTTCTTCATCGTGATTTTCCAGGCTAAATTCCTCTTCCCAGTTTTCTTCGCTCAAGGTTTCTTCTGGAAGGACAGTTTTTAGTCCAAAACCAGCTCCGATTTCGCGAGCGATTCCTGCCATGGAGAGACAGTCGCCCCTATTAGAGGTTATTTCTAAGTCCAGGATGGGTTCATTTCCAATCAGGATTTCAAATAAGGGCTCTTTTTCAGGGATTTCCGGATCGATAGATATCAGAAAAGGGAAGACGACGCTATCTTTTCCTCCTTCCCAGGGTATAGGAGAAGGCCTATTTGTATCGCTTAAATTAATTAGCACCTTGCTTCCCAAGGGTGGCACTCCCCAGTCTTCCACCCTGATTTGATAGGTTTTGGCTCCACACTTTATCGTACAATGGACGACATTGCTATCTTTTTTAATATCTGCAAGCACTGCTGAGAATAAGCTTTCTTCAAATAGCTCCCTGGGGTAGGAAATTTTTTCTACTATCAGTCCCTGATTGGTAAGCTTTTCAGCTAATTCTCCCAGTGAAAAAGAAATGTCATCTGATAAAAATCTTTTTAGCACTGCAATGGGTAGTTTCATGATGCCTTTCTCCTATCGAAAGGTTTTGAACTGGTCCAGGAATCTTATGTCATTAGTATAAAACCATCTGATATCGGGAATACCATACTTTAGCATAGCAATTCTTTCCACACCCATTCCAAAAGCGAAACCCCGAAAGCACTCGGGATCGTAACCCCCGTTTTTCAAAACCTGAGGGTGTACCAATCCTGCTCCCATTATTTCCAACCATCCACTGTAGCCACAAGAGCGACAACCCTCTCCTCCACACATACCACAACTGATATCTACTTCACAGCTTGGCTCGGTAAATGGGAAATAGCTGGGTCGAAAACGCACCTTACGTTCTTTTCCGAAAAGCCTTTTTGTGAAAATTTCAATGGTTCCCTTGAGGTCTCCCATGGATATTTTTTCTGCAACTACTAGTCCTTCTACTTGGTGAAACATGGGGCTGTGTGTTGCATCAAATGCGTCTCTACGAAAGCATTTCCCAGGAACTATAACCTTAAGGGGAGGTTGATACTTTTGCATTACCCTTATTTGTGCTGGGGAAGTGTGGGTGCGCAGTAGAAAGTTATTACCTTCCAAGTAAAAGGAATCCTGTTCGTCTCGCGCAGGATGATCAGCAGGTATATTCAAAGCTTCAAAGTTAAAGTATTCGGTTTCTATTTCGGGGCCTTCTTCAACACGGAACCCCAAGGTTTGGAAAATTTCAATAATCTGTTTTAAAGTAATGGTTAAAGGGTGAAAAGAGCCATACCAGTTTCTTTTGCCGGGAAGGCTTAGATCAACAGCTCTTTCAGGCCGGGTTTTGCTTTTCAGCTCTTGAGCTTTTTTGTCAAGCAAAGAGGAGATTTTTTCTTTGAGTTCATTGAGTTTTTTCCCTACAACCCTTCTTTCCTGTGGATCCAAGTCTTTCAGGGTTTTAAATAACTCACTAATTTTGCCCTTGCGACCTATAAATTTACCTTTTAGCTGGTTAAGCGAGGAAACATCCTTAACGCTCTCAAGTTCTTTGAGAAACTCGGAATAATACAACTCAAGGTCCATATTCTGGATTTTCATCCTCTGTTTTTGCCTCCCGAATAAGTTCTGGATGGTCCGTAAAAGAAGAATTGTAGATTTTACGGACCATCCAGATGGAGCTTAAAGGTTACTTTTGGCTATTTCAATGAGCCTTGAGAAGGCAGAAGGGTCAGTTATGCAAAGGTTGGCCAGGTTCTTGCGGTCCACATTGACTCCTGCTTTCTTTAGAGCTCCAATAAACTTACTGTAACTCATACCTTCCTGGCGAACTGCAGCGTTTATTCTTATTATCCAGAGTCTTCGAAAATCCCTCTTTTTGTTCCTGCGGTCACGATAAGCGTAAGCAAGGGATCTGATAACCTGTTCTTTGGCACGGCGGTAAGAGCGTGAACGGGCACCGCGGTATCCACTGGCCATTTTCATGATTTTCTTCTTTCTGTGTCGAGAGATAACGCTATTTTTTACTCTGGGCATTTTTACAATTCACCTACCTCTTTAGCAATAAGGAAGAACCGCTTTGATTCTTTTCTGTTCAACTTGACTAAGCACTACTGTTTTCCTCAGTCTTCGCTTTCTTTTGCGGTTCTTTTTGGAAAGGAGATGGCTTTTGTAAGCCTGAGACCGCTTTACCTTCCCATGGGCGGTTATTTTAAATCGTTTGGCTGCTCCACGATGAGTTTTCATTTTAGGCATCCTTTTTCCTCCTCACTTCTTAGGTGCCAGAGTTACAGAGATATTTCTACCTTCTTCTTTTATGTCGTGTTCCTGTTTGCTGATTTCTTTCAAATCGTCGATGATTCTCTGTAAAAGCTCAACGCCCTTTTCTTTAAAGGCCATTTCCCTACCCCGAAAACGCACCGTAAACTTGACCCGGTTGCCGTCCTCAAGGAACCGTATAGCGTTCCGGAGCTTCACCTGGTAGTCATGGACATCTATTTTGGGACGCATAGTAAGCTCTTTTAGTTCCGAGCCTTTTTGCTTTTTGCGGGATAGCTTAGCCTTTTTCTCTTTCTCGTACTTGAATTTTCCATAGTCCATGATGCGACACACTGGTGGATTGGCGTTAGGAGCAACTTCAACCAAGTCTAAACCAGCTTCCTCGGCTAAAAATAATGCCTTTTTCAGGGGCACTATGCCTATTTGATGCCCCTCTGCAGAGATAAGTCGCACTTCCTTAGCACGAATTTGGTTATTTACACGGTACCTGATTTCTACTATAATTATCGCCTCCTCAAACCTGGCATTTTTTCTGCAAGGTAGCAAAAAAATATCATATTTGATTTGATTCAGTCAACCTTTTGATTCTCGACAATTTTAAGGCTTCCTGGAAAATGGCAGGCTACCCAGTGATCTGGTTGTATTTCAAGTAGACCCGGTTCCTGTGAAGCACACAGAGGTTGACTGACGGGACAGCGGGTGTGAAAACGGCAACCCGAAGGGGGATTTATGGGGCTTGGAACATCTCCCTTGAGAATAATTCTCCTCACTTTGTAGTCAGGGTCTGGAACAGGCACTGCAGAGATAAGGGACATTGTATAGGGGTGGAGAGGATTTTCAAAGAGTGCTTCCTTGGGGGCGATCTCGACTGCTTTGCCCAGATACATTACCATAATGCGGTCGCATATGTATTTAACTACAGCAAGGTCGTGAGAAATAAAGATGTAGGTCAGAGAGAATTCTTCTTTTAAGTCTTTAAGCAGATTAATTATTTGGGAACGAATGGATACGTCCAGTGCTGATACAGCTTCGTCGGCTATGACCAGCTTTGGTTTTAGTGCCAGCGCTCTGGCAATACCTATTCTCTGTCTTTGTCCCCCTGAAAATTCGTGGGGATATCTTTTGAGAACATCTTTTGATAAACCCACTTTTTCCACCAGAGATTCGACCATTTTTTTTCTTTCTTTTGCGCTTCCTATGTGATGAGTTGACAGTCCTTCTTCGATAATGGCTCCAACGCTCATGCGGGGGTTTAAAGAGCTAAAAGGGTCTTGAAAAATCATTTGAATATTGCGCCTTAGCTTGCGAAGCTCGGAATCGGGCAAGGAAAAAACATCCTGATTCTCAAAAATGACTTTTCCCGAGGTTGGTGGATGTAGTTTAAGCAGGGTCATGCCCAGGGTGCTTTTCCCACATCCCGATTCTCCAACAATGCCGAAAGTTTCCCCTCTTTTTACCTGAAAATTCACTCCATCCACTGCTTTTACAAAAGCCACTGCTTTCCTGAATACTCCTGCTTTGATTGGAAAGTATTTTTTTAACTGTTCTACCTGGAGAATAGGTTCAGAATCTTTCATCCTTGGGTTCCCTTTTCATTGTTGATTTTTTGCCAGAAATGGCAATAAACAAAATGTTCCCCCCCAAGATGCACTCGCGGAGGATCCTCAGCACATTTTGTTTCCGCAAAGGAACAACGGTTGCGAAACCTGCAGCCCTCTGGAAAAGATAAAGGGTCTGGAACCATGCCTGGAATGCTATCCAATCTCTCTTGTCTGGTATCCAGACGGGGTATGGAATGTAAAAGCCCTAGAGTATAAGGGTGAGTTGGCTTTTTGAAGATTTCAAGGCGACTTCCTTCTTCCACTATTTTCCCAGCGTACATTACTGCTACTCTATCCGCGAAGTCAGCTACAATTCCCAAATCGTGAGTAATGAGAATTACTGCCATATTCAATTTTTTCTGCAGTTCCTTAATAAGTTCCAGAATCTGGGCTTGGATGGTAACGTCCAGAGACGTTGTGGGTTCATCAGCAATTAGCAATTTTGGGTGACAGGAAAGGGCCATAGCAATCATGGCCCTTTGTTTCATGCCTCCTGAAAGTTCGTGGGGATACTCGTGGAGTCTTTTCTTGGGTTCGGGAATGCCGACCAGTTTTAGCATTTCTTCAGCTCGCTTTTCTGCTTCCTTTTTGTTGACTTTCTGGTGTAGCATGATTGCTTCCATTATCTGGTCTCCAATGGTGTATACTGGGTTCAGAGCAGTTGCTGGTTCCTGGAAGATCATCGATATTTCTTTGCCTCTTATTTCCTGCATTTTGCTTTCTGGCAGCGACAGCAAATTCTGGTCCTGGAAAATTATTTCACCGCTTTTTATAACGCCGTTGGGATCAATTAACCTTAAGATTGCCAGGGAGGTTACACTTTTACCGCAACCAGACTCTCCCACCAGCGCAAGGGT
Source organism: uncultured Atribacterota bacterium (assembly GCA_964570785.1). Classification (GTDB taxonomy): domain Bacteria; phylum Atribacterota; class Atribacteria; order Atribacterales; family Thermatribacteraceae; genus Thermatribacter. The sequence continues at coordinate 6,162 of CAZMZG010000001.1, forward strand.
TTCAGCTTCTTTTACCTCGAAGCTTACTCCATCTACCGCTTTTAGCTCTTCTTTATTTTCGTTGTAAAAGTAAACCCGAAGGTCTTTGACGAGTAATAGAGTTTTTCTTTTCAATTGGATTCCCTCTACATTTTCAGTCGTGGATCAAAGACGTCCCTCAAGGCGTCACCTACTAAATTCCAGGATAAGACGAAAAGCACCATGGCTGTGCCGGGAAAAACAGTCATATACCAGTACTTGAGAGCTTCGCCCTGGCCGCCCAGCATCCAGTTGCGGGCATAATTGAGCAATGCTCCCCAATCAGCATAACCCTGAGGGGCTCCCACTCCCAGAAAGCTCAGCGCAGAAGCGGTTATAACCAGCGAGCCCATGCGCATAGAGGCTTGAATTAATACTGGAAATATAGTGTTGGGTAAAACATGACGTATGATTATCTTGAAATCTCTGACCCCCAGAGCTTTAGCAGCTATGACGTACTGTTCTTCTTTAACCTGCAGGATATTACCTCTAATCAGCCTTGCTGGGTACATCCAGCTAAAAGCAATCATGGCGATCATTACCTTGTCAAGACCAGTTCCCAGGATGGTGGTTAGTACCATCGCGGCTACCAGGAAAGGGACAGCAAGGAAGATATCAGTAATTCTCATCATCACTTCATCAAGTAGTTTCCCGAAGTATCCCGATATGGAGCCCACAACCAGCCCTATAAGGGTTGAAATAAGGGTTACTATTATGCCTATTCTGAAGGCAGTTCGTGTACCCCAGATGACGCCGTAAAAAATATCCCTTTTCCCGGCTACACCAAAAGGGTGCTTGGGGGAAGGAGGTTGAGGATTAGAGCTCCAGGTCACAATGGGCATTAGATAGGGGTTTCTTCCTGGTTTTGGTGGGGCGATGAAAGGAGCCAGAATAGCTACTATTATGAAGAACACCAGAAGAGAAATGCCCAGTATGGCCGAAACGTTGGAAAAGAGTTTTTTAAGTATTCTACGGGTTTCTGCTCTCAATTTTTACTCTAACCTCACCCGGGGATCAATTAGCGCGTAAGATATATCCACCAGCAAATTACCTATCACCAGTATAAAGCCAAAAAATAGGGTTCCCCCCATGATCGAAGCATAGTCAAGTTGCTGGGCGGCGAGTGCCATAAAACTTCCTATTCCTGAGCGATTAAAAATAGTTTCTACAATGACTGTTCCAGCAAGAAGACCTATAATGGTCTGTCCGCTTACCGTGGCTACAGGGATCATGGCGTTGCGCTTTGCGTGTTTGTTGATAACCACCTTTTCAGCTAAACCCTTTGCTCGGGCAGTTCGGATATAATCTCTTTGCAAAACCTCAAGCATCGAGGAACGGGTTATTCTCAGGATGAAAGCAAAGCCAACGTAGACCAGGGTTAGAACTGGGCCAGCCAGATGGCGCAGGGCATCTACAAAAATATCTATTCTACCGTTAAGCAAAGCGTCGATAGCTGGCATGCCGGTTATTTGTTTGAAGGCTGGAGATTTAATCACCTCTTCTGCCCATATGCTGAGGGTGCCAGGCGGAAAAATACCCAGAGTACTGTAGAAGATCATAAGCACCAGCAATCCGAAAACGAAATCTGGAAAAGACCATCCAACTACTGCGAATATACGTAAACTGTGATCAAGGAAACGGTTGTGGTGCAATGCAGATACAATTCCCATCCAGGTGCCAAGCAAAATGATCGGTATTACTGCAAAAATGGTGAGCTCCAGAGTATAAGGAAAGCGCTTCAAGATCGCCTCATAAACCGGTTCTTTCCCAACATACGACCATCCCAGATTTCCTCTAAACAGGTTTTTGAGCCAGCGTCCATACTGCACAATGATTGGATCATTTAATCCATAAAGTTCAATCAGTTTGTCAAGGTCTGCGCTTTTCAGGCGTTCTGGGCTGTTGATAAAAGTGGCCAGGCGCTGATAAGGACTCAAAGTCCCAATCATCAGAAAAACAATGAGCGATATGCCAAATAGTGTTAAAGGCAAAAACAAAAGTCTTCTAACTATATAAAACACCATGCTGGCTTATGCTCCTTTGTTTTGTCAAAGAGGGGGGGAATCCCCCTCTTTGAAGGTTGCTACTCTTCTTTCCATACTCCGTCGTAGTTGACTTGGCCTGGGCGGATAGGATTAAACATCCATCCCTTAACCCAGCTTCGCATAGCAAAGATTTCTACGGGTTGATAGAATGGTATACCCAAAGCGTTTTCGTAGGCTATTTTTTGTATTTCTTCATAGATCTTCTGTCTTTCTTTTGAGTCGGTTTTGGATATTGCTTCTTCGATGAGCTGATTAAGATTTTGCTTGGCAAATTCTATGAAGTTTTTACCCTGGGTGGTGCCGTATACACCGTTACTGTGATAGTAGGTAAAAATGAAGCTGTGAGGGTCTGGATAGTCGGCCAGCCAGCCGATAACGAAAGCAGGCAATTGCCCGCTACGATAGGCATCGAGGTAAGTTGGCCACTGTACTCCCTGCACTTCTATTTTGAATTTGGGATTCAGGGATTCAATGTTTTCTTTAAGCATTTCACAAGCGGTTTGGCGAGCTTCGTTTCCGGTGTTGTAAAGCAAGGTTAATTTAAACCCTTTTTCCCATACTTCTCCATTCCAGGCTTTTTGGAGTTCTTCCTTGGCTTTTTCAAGGTCAAACTGGTACATGGGTAGGTCTTCATTGTAGCCGAGAAGTCCTCTGGGAAGCACCGAGGGTATCCGATATCCGTATCCATTGAGAACTTCGTTTATAAAGGTTTCATAGTCAAAAGCATAGCAAAAGGCTCGACGAACGTGAATATCGCTGAAGAAGTCAGGAGGAATGCCCTCTCCGTCCAGCTTACCACTGCCCAGATACTTGCTTTCCGGAACAACACTCCAGTTAAAGTGCATCGCAGTTATGGTCAAACGTGCTCCTTCCCTGATAACCACGTTTTCCATTCCTTTTACCTGTTCCAGATATTGAAGCGGGGTGTAAATCTGATCGGCGTCTCCTGCCTCAAGCATGGCTCTGCGGGTGCTCCATTCGTCAATGCCCCAGATGATGGCTTTAGCAATTTTGGGTTTTTCTCCCCAATAGTTTTCGTTACGTACCAGAGTTACTTTTTGTTGTGTTCTGTCCCACTCGGCAAGCATAAAAGGACCAGTTCCGATTGCTTCTTCATAGAGAGGACTTTCTTCTTTTTTGAGGTTGTGATATTTCCACCATCCTTCAGGTTTTCCATCCCAGAGACCCAGCTCTATGCAGGTTTCTTTGTCCAGGATTGCACTCCAGCTTGAGTTTTGAGCCAGTATGCTCAGAAAAGGAGCAAAGGGTCTCACCAGATGGAATACTACATTGTCTCCCTCTACTTCTATTGCGGGGTCAATGTACTGGTTGTAAAAATCGATTAGCTTTTGTTCGTATGCAGGATCCTTCAGAGTTCCATCTTCGTTAAACATGTCGCTCCAGGCTACTCCCAGTTTGTCTGCAACAAAATCCTCCAGGGTTTGGTAATTAAACAAGGCTTCGATTAACATCCACATTGGTCCTGCGTAAGGGTCAAAAAGGATTCCGCGTTCGAAGCTATATTCAACATCTTCTGGAGTGAGGTCATTTCCATTGTGGAAAGTTACACCTTTTCTTATGGGAAATACGTAAGTTTTTCCATCATCTTTGATGAGCCCATTTTCCACTGACGGTACTTCGGTAGCCAATCGGGGAACAAACTCAGTAATGCTTTCTCCTTTATAGGCAATCAAGTTTTCATAAACAAAATTAATGACTTCACCACTGGCTGTATCATAAGCGTAGTGAGGATCCAGTGTATCCGGTTCTCCAATGCTAAGGTATATGTAAGTATCCGGGTTTTTGACCTCAGCCATTGCTAGAGACGTACCGCCTATAATCAGGAAAACCAAAAACAACCAGCTCCAAAATCTCCAACCTTTCATAATTACTCCCCCTTTTTAGATTGATTTATTGAGCAAAGTGGAAAACAAGTTGGTTTTCCCTAAATTTCACCTCCCTATTTCATTTTTTTCAAGCGTGGATTGGGTGTTATCCCTGGAATTCTTCCTCTTTTAGCGATCTTTTGACCGGCTACCTCTTTAATATCCATAGTCATGTCTATAGGGGGCGCTCCACTGATATAGCTTCCGACGCCAAACATGTCTGCATCCTCTTTAAGTAACGCTATTTTTTCTGGGTTTAAACCTCCTGAAACCACTATTTTCACCCAGGAGAAACCTGCTTGGTCAAGGCGAATTCTCACCTCTTTGGCCAGAGCTGGAGATACACCACCCCTTTCTTCGGGGGTATCCAGGCGTACTCCAGCCAGTTTTTCCCCCAGTACCTTAGCTACCCTAAGTGCTTCTTCTGCTTCGTCTTTGAAGGTGTCTACCAGTATTATGCGAGGTAATTGATCTGGCAGGGCTTCCTCGAAAGCTTTGGCAGCGATTACCGTATCGCCTGTAATGAGAATAGCTGCGTGAGGTATAGTTCCTCCTGGTTCCTTCCCGGCAAGTTTCGCTCCTAAAATACATGCGCAGCCATCGACTCCTCCGACCAGGGCAGCACGCTCCATGACTGGAGCTACTGCGGGGTGTACGTGCCTTGCTCCAAAAGCAAGTACCTTTTTTTTGCCCGCTGCTTTTTTACACTCTCGGGCAGCGGTGGCCCACCCGCTGCTTTGGGCCAGAATCCCCAGAAGGGGCGTTTCAAAAACACCAAACTCAGAGTAAGGGCCTTTAATCCTCATCACAACTTCTTTGGCCTCAAAAGTTTCTCCTTCCTCGAGAGACCATATCTCGACCTGGCTTTCCTGGAGTAAGTTGAGGGCTTCCTGAACTCCACACATTACACCCTCTCGGCGGGGAAATATTTCAGCGGTTACCAAAGTATCCTGTAAGTTTAGGTGTTTGAGAATCTGCTGGGCACTTACGAAGTAAATATCTGTAGTATAACCTTGCTTAATTTCTTCATGGGTTGCTGAATAAAACAACCTCTCCCGGGAGAGCTGTAGTACAGAAGCTTCTTCTATGCTATCAATCCATCTGTTTTGAGACATTTCATTCCCTCTTGGTTTTAGCAATAGTTAGTTGACATTTTTATCGGTATACGGTCAGGGCAAAAACAAGGGAAAGCGACATAAAGACTACCGAAAAAAGTACGGTGAGCTTGGTAAGCAGAGGAAGATTTTTGAATTTACTGCTCCGGTCTGCCCGGGTTGCTCCACCGAAAATACCTCCACCCATTCCTGCTTTACGAGGTTGAAGGATTACGGTAAGGATTAAGCCTGCACAGATCAAGATTTGAACAATCATCCAGCTGGTCATTTTTATATCCCACCCGATACCCTTGCGGTTTCTTTTATAATGTCAAGGAATTTACTGACATCAAGACTGGCTCCTCCAACTAATGTTCCGTCAATATCTTTTTGATTTATGAACTGAGCAGCATTTTTTGGATTTACACTACCTCCGTAGAGGATCCTGATTTTTTGAGCCTTTTCCCTACCCAACTTTTCAGAAAGCTTTTTCCTTATGAAAGCTATGGCTTCCTGAGCATCTTGAGGGGTAGCCGCCTTGCCAGTTCCAATGGCCCATACCGGCTCATATGCAATTACCATCGATTCAACATTAGGCAGAGCGGTAATTCCTTCTATTCCTTTTTCAAGCTGGTAGGTTAATATTGCTTCGGTTTCGCCTTTTTCTCGTTCTTCAAGGGTTTCTCCAACACAGAGAATAGGCTGTAATCCAAGCTTCAGTGCAGCCTGTACCTTTTTACCTATTTCTTCCGCTGTTTCCCGAAAGATATGTCTCCTTTCAGAGTGACCAAGGATTACATATTTGCAACCGATTTCAAGAAGCATAGGTCCTGAAATTTCGCCAGTGAATGCACCTTTTAGTTCCCAGTGCATATTCTGAGCTCCCAGCTTTACAGGCGAACCTGCTATTTTTTGGGAAAGTGCGTGCAGAGAGGTAAAGGGAGGACAAATAATGACTTCTACGCCAGGTGTTCCCAGTTCCTGCAATAAGGCTTCGGCATATGCCGAAGCCTCGACAATAGTTTTGTTCATTTTCCAGTTGCCTGCAGCGATGGGTGTCCTCATGGCTACAATCCCTGCTCCATCATATAGTTTGCAAGATCTACTACTCTGCAAGAGTAACCCCATTCGTTGTCATACCAGGAAAGAACCTTAACCAGGTTGGCGTTAACTTTGGTGGACAAAGCATCTACAATTGAGGAGTGGGCATCGTGCAAGAAATCGATAGATACCAGGGGTTCTTCGCAGTAAGCAAGGATGCCCTTCAGTTCGCCTTCTGCAGCTTTCTTGAGAGCAGCGTTAACTTCCTCCGCAGTGGTCTCTTTTTCCACAATGGCTACAAAGTCCACCACTGAAACGTCAGGGGTGGGAACCCTGATGGCCATTCCGTCCAGTTTCCCTTCAAGCTCGGGCATTACCTTGCCTATAGCTGCTGCAGCTCCTGTGGTGGTGGGAATCATGGACATTGCCGCAGCTCTTGCCCTGCGCAGGTCTTTGTGTGGAAAGTCAAGAATTACCTGATCGTTTGTGTAAGCATGGATGGTGGTCATGAACCCTTTTTGAACGACAAAGTTCTCGTGAAGTACTTTTACAACAGGTGCGAGGCAATTAGTTGTACAGGAAGCGTTGGATACTATGTGATGTTTGTCTTTATCGTAGGAAGAATGATTAACCCCCATTACCACGGTTATATCGGGTTCCTTGGCGGGAGCGGTGATAATAACTTTCTTTGCACCGGCTTCAAAGTGCAGGGAAGCTCCTTTGCGATCCCGGAATCTCCCGGTTGACTCTATTACAATATCTACTCCCAAGTCTTTCCAGGGAAGCTGAGCAGGGTCTTTTTGGGCAAGAACTTTTATTTCTTTGCCGTCAACAATTATAGCGTCTTCCTTGGAGGAAATGTCGTTGGAAAGAATGCCATGGACCGAATCGTACTTAAGAAGATGAGCCAGAGTTTTGGCATTAGTCAGGTCGTTGATTGCTACCACATTGACGTTTCCAGTTTCCAGCATCCTTCTGAATACCAGTCTCCCGATCCTGCCAAAACCGTTTATGGCTATGTTCAAGTGCATCTACCTCCTTTAGTGGGAAATTTCTCTTTTAATCATGCCAGATAATTATACACTAACTTGCCTTATTGTAAAGGGGAGAATTTAAAGCCCAAAAAGGGTGGTGCTAAGCACCACCCTTTTTGGGCTTTGGACTTAGATGATCGCCTTTTCAGTGTCAGTGTCAAAGACGTGCATCTTATCAGTATCTACCACTGTTTTCATTGTGTCGCCCACATCAACATGGGTCTGCATATCAAACACAGCTACAATAGTGTGTGTTCCACAGGTGAGATAAACTATTTGTTCAGAACCCAGGGGCTCTACCACATCGACGGTGGCGTCGATAATGTTACCGTCCTGGCGAAGCATTTCTTTCGATACCGCAAGGTCATAAATATCCTGGGGTCTGATTCCAAAAGTCACTTCCTTATTCACGTATGGTTCCAGGGCAGCCCTGTATTCTTCGGGAACAGTAATCTTGAAGGACTGTCCATCGAGAATCAGAGAGTTGCCATCTTTTTTCAACGTCACATCCAGGAAATTCATAGATGGGGTCCCTATAAACCCGGCTACGAACTTGTTTGCGGGTTTGTTGTAAAGTTCAAGTGGGGTACCTACTTGCTGGATGATTCCATCTCTCATAACTACTATTCGGTCTCCCATGGTCATTGCTTCAACCTGGTCGTGGGTAACGTATATCATGGTAGTTTGGAGGCGGTCATGGAGTTTTGAAAGCTCGGCTCTCATCTGCACGCGTAGCTTTGCGTCCAAGTTGGAAAGAGGTTCGTCAAAAAGAAAAACCTTGGGATGACGCACAATAGCTCTTCCTACTGCCACTCGCTGTCTCTGTCCACCTGAAAGCTGTTTGGGTTTTCTCCTCAAAAGTTCTTGAATGCCAAGTATTTCAGCGGCTTCTTTTACGCGTCTGTCTATCTCATCTTTTGGAAACTTGCGCAGTTTAAGGCCGAAAGCCATGTTGTTGTAAACATCCATGTGGGGGTAAAGAGCGTAGTTTTGGAACACCATAGCGATGTCGCGATCTTTGGGTGGTACATCATTCACCAGGGTGTCTCCAATGTAAATTTCACCTTCGTCTACTTCTTCAAGACCGGCAATCATTCTCAGGGTAGTGGTTTTTCCGCATCCCGAGGGACCGACCAGTACGACGAACTCCTTGTCCTTAATTTCCAGATCCACCTTGTTTACCGCTACTACATTTCCAAACCGTTTGACCACATTTTTCAAAACAACACCAGCCATCTATATTCCTCCTTTTTAACAAAAAATTAAATAAAAGTGGTTCAAAAACTACAAAACTATTGTAAAATACATCATTTAATGTGTAAAGACTTGGATTCTACCATTTTTTCTATTGTCTTAAGCCTTCTGTGTGCTTCACCTTTGGAGATGGGAGGCCTACAGAGCTTGCCCAGTTCTTTTAGAGAAGCGAGGGGATGTTTAATGCGCAAGAGTGCTATTTCAAATAGTTTGGGTGGCAGGGTTTCCAGATCTATCTTTTGCAGTTTTTCTCTTAGACGCATTGAGTAAGCAACGGTCCTTTCTAAATTGGAAGTCTCGCAGTTGACCCACCTGGTTAGCTCGTTGAAGGTGGCTTTCTCAGCGACCAGTTTTTCCAGGATGAGATAGGTGTGCGTTGCTCCTATAGAATGAACAAAACTGGTTATGGTGTTTATGTTTTTAGAGTATAGAATGAGCCTATTGCGGTAAAGCCTCTTTTTAAAGTCCAGGTTTTGTTTTTGAAGGAATCCAAGTGCTTCATCACAAACTTTTTCTGAAGAAAGACGCATTTCCAGTTGGTAAGACCTGTGGGGTTCTCCAAGATAGCCCTTGGTTTCAAAAAGACCTCTTAAAAAGTGGAAACCTGCTTCTCGAAGACTATCAGTAGAGCGCGCTAAGCTAACCTGCAACAATTCCCACTTTTTGCCCAATTCGAAATCAACCTGATAGAATTTGCCTTTATTTAAGCCTTTCTTATCAAGGGCAAAGATCTGGTAATTAGATAAACCGCCCTGAACTTTTTTCTGGATGGTTACTATTTTTTTAATCAACGCTATATCTTGATGGGTGAAAAGAAGGTGAAATTGATCGTTGCTTTTTTGAAGCACGCCCAGGCCGTGGATGATACCCATCCATTCGGCTTCCAGGTTTTTGGGATTATCGGGAATGATCGAATAAAGTTCTTCTTTAAGAAAGCTCTGTATTTCCACTGTTTTTTAAGAAGTGTTCTTGAATTTTTTCTTTCAGTTTCCAGGCTAAATTCTTTGAGATTCCCAATTTTTTGCTTATTTCCTGGGGATCAAGGTTTAAAATTTCTTCCAGATTATCAAAGGTTGAGAGAATGAGCCTTTTCCTTTTTTGGCCTATTCCTTTTACTTCTTCCAGAATAGAGTGAAAGAGCTTTTTATTTCTTTTTATTCTGTGAGAAGTTACTGCAAAACGATGAGCTTCGTTACGCACTCTTTGCAGGAGTTGTAGTGCCTCAGAGTGAACAGGTAATCTGATTGGCTCTTTTTGGAGGGTAGTGTAAATTTCTTCGTTTTCTTTAGCAATGGCTATCACCGGGATGTTTTGTCCTTGTGCTTTGAGGGCCTTCAAGGCAGAGGTTAATTGCCCTCGACCTCCATCGATTAAAAAAAGGTCGGGCAGTTTTACATTATTTTTAGCAGTGTGTTTCAGATATCTACCAACAGTTTCTTCAATCATTGAAAAGTCGTCAGGGTGCTTCAGTCTGGACATGTTGAACTTTCGATATTCACTTTTACGGGGCTCCCCCTTTTCAAAAATTACCACTACTCCTATTGCTTCGCTTCCCTGGAAGTTTGAAATATCTACGCCAGCTATTTTTTCGGGATAGAAATTGAGGTGCAAAATCTCCTTTAATCCCGAAAGAGAACTTTGAATGGCCTTTTCACGACGCAGTATTCTTGCCCGTTCAGAATTTAAGTTCTTAACCGCGTTTTCCTTGGCGAAAGATAGTAGATTTTCTTCTTCCTCATTTTGAGGTTTTCTAACTGAAAAAGGTAGATTTGTTTCCTTTCCAAATAGTTCCAGGACATGCTCCGGGTATTCAGAGCTCAAGCATATTTCTTCGGGGGGGAGAAATTGCCCAGAATAGTACATATCAAGAAATTGGATTAGTACTTCCTCTTTGGTTTCAAAATTGGAAATTGTAGCCAAAAAGTTTTCGCTGTTTATGAGTTTCCCTTTTCTTACTTTCAAAATTACTATGGAGCCCAGGCGGTCTTCTTGAGATAATTCCATTTCAACAAAGTCTGCGTTGGTGGATTCACCGAGTACCAGGCGGTACCGAGAAGCGATTCTCTTTATTGCATCAATTTGGTTTCTGTATCGTGCTGCTTTCTCAAATTCCCATTTTTCTGCTTTGTGCCACATTTCCTGTTCCAGTTGTTTTAAAATTTTTTGATAGTCTCCATTTAAAAAAAGAAAGGCATTTTGGAGATTTTTCTGGTACTCTTCTTTAGATATCAAACCCGTGCAGGGTGCTGAACATAAGCCTATTTCATAATCCAGGCAGGGGCGCTTGATTGGGAAACTTTTTTCGTCAAGGCTACAACTTCTCAAAAAAAAGATCGATCTCAACACCTTTAATCCTTCTTTGATTTTTTTGCTGTTGGTGAAAGGACCAAAGTATAAACCGTCTCCTCCAGTCTTTTTGCGGGCTATCTTGACGGCTGGAAAGTCTCCTTTCTGCTCGAACTTTAGGTAGGGATAACTTTTGTCATCTTTTAAGCGAATGTTAAAGGGAGGCTTGTAGGTCTTAATAAGTTCTTCCTCAAGGAGTAAGGCTTCGTTTTCGTCTTTGGTTAAGATGCTCTGGATGAGGGCAATACGTTCACGCAGTTCTTTTTTAAAAAGAGTAGAACCATTTTGGAGATGTGCTTTGACCCTTTTTTGAATGTTCTTTGCTTTGCCTACATAAATTACTTCTCCGTGATTGTCCTTGAGTAGATAAACCCCACAGTTCTCGGGTAGCTGGGATATGCTTGAAGGATTAACTTCAAACCGGGCAAACTTCTCTGTTTTCAAGCTTTAACACCTCTTTTAGAAATTGGCCAGTGTACGATTTTGGATTTTCAGCCACTTCTTCTGGAGTACCTTCGGCCACGATGTATCCGCCCCTTTCTCCTCCTTCGGGTCCCAGATCAATCAGGTAGTCGCAGGATTTGATAACATCAAGATTATGCTCGATTACCAGGATAGTGTTACCCTTGGAGCGAAGCTCTATCAGTATCTTGAGAAGTTTTTCCACATCTACAAAGTGGAGTCCTGTAGTTGGTTCATCGAGAAGATACATAGTTTTCCCAGTGGCCACTTTCCCAAGTTCTCTGGCCAGCTTTATTCTCTGAGCTTCGCCCCCGGAAAGTGTTGTTGCTGGCTGTCCCAGCTTGATATATCCCAAACCTACTCTTTCCAGAAGTTCAAGTTTTCTCCTGATGGCTGGTATTTTTTCAAAAAAGCGCAGCGCTTCGGAAACACTCATATTGAGGACTTCAGCAATATTTTTGCCTTTAAATTTTATGTCCAGTGTTTCTCGAGCGTATCGCTTGCCTTTGCACTGATCGCAGGTTACAAATACATCAGGTAGAAAATGCATTTCAACCTTGATTACTCCATTGCCCTGACAGTGCTCACAACGTCCTCCTTTCACGTTAAAACTGAAGCGTCCTGCTTTATAACCTCTAGCTTTTGACTCGGGCAACTTTGCGAAGAGATTTCTTATTTCAGTGAAGACCCCGGTATAGGTGGCTGGATTAGAGCGAGGAGTTCTTCCAATCGGTGATTGATCTATTACGATAACTTTGTCGATATTTTCGCTGCCCAGTATCGTTTCGAATTTTCCTGGTTCCGTTCTGGAGTGATAGATTTTTTGGGCCAGGGCTTTATAGATGATTTCCTCCATGAGGGTACTTTTCCCAGAGCCGGATACTCCAGTGATCCCTACCAGAAGGCCCAGGGGGATTCTTACATCGATGTTTTTTAAATTGTTTGCTCTTGCTCCTTTAATGATCAACCAGGTGTCTTTTGGTTTCTCCCGGCGTATAGGAACTGGTATTTCCTTTTTTTTGCTCAAGTATAGGCCGGTTAAACTCTGAGGATTGTTCATTATCTCTTGGGGTGTGCCCAGAGCAGTAATTCGCCCACCCTCTTCTCCTGCTCCTGGTCCAATGTCTATGATGTAGTCTGCGCTCTTGATGGTTTCTTCATCATGTTCCACTACTATTACTGTGTTGCCTAAGTCGCGGAGCCTTTTGAGGGTACCTATAAGTTTCTGGTTATCTCGGGGATGAAGGCCGATAGTGGGTTCGTCCAGCACATAAAGTACGCCTACCAGCCCGGAACCTATCTGGGTAGCCAGTCGTATGCGCTGGGATTCCCCTCCAGAAAGAGTTGAGGCAGGTCGGTTAAGAGTAAGGTAGTCCAGGCCTACTTCTTTCAGAAACGTTAAACGAGATCTTATTTCTCTCAGTAGGGGTTCAGCTATGGTTTCCTGGTTGCCAGAAAATCGTAAATTTGTGAAAAACTTTTTTAACTCTGCAATGGTTAACCTGGAAAGATCTCCTATAGAAAAACCCTTGATTTTAACGGCTAAGCTTTCTTTGCGTAACCTATCTCCCTTACACTCGGGGCAGGTTTTGGTTGCCATAAAAGGAGCTACTTCGTCTCTTTCCCACCAGTATTCAGAATTTAATTTCCGCTCAAGAAAAGTGATAACTCCTTCAAATTCACCTTTGCCATAAAATATGGTGTTGCGTTCTTCTTCGCTGAGTTTTTCAAGAGGTACGCTGGTGGGTATTCCCATTCGTTCCAGCTGTTTTTTTACCCTGTTTTGTAGGTAAAAACTTTCATCTTCCCAGGGAAGGATGGCGCCTTCTTGAATGCTTTTTGACCAATCAGGTGCCACCAGTCCGGGATCGATAAAAGTGAGATAACCAATACCCCCGCAGGCGGGACAAGCTCCATAGGGATTATTAAAAGAAAACATGCGGGGAGTTATTTCTGGAAAGCTTATGCCACAATTGGGGCAGGCAAAATGTTCACTGAAAATCTCTTCTCTTTCTCTTTTTTCTTGGTAGATTTTTACTTTCATGAATCCCTTGCCATATCTGAGAGCGATTTCCACTGAGTCAGCGATTCGGCGATGAGCCTCTTTTTCGACCAGCAAGCGGTCTACGACCAGGTCTATTTCGTGCTTTTTGTTGCGATCCAGTTCTATGTTTTCCCAATCTTCAAGCTCCAGCATCTCACCGTCTATTATCACCCTCGCAAAGCCATTTTTAAGAAGATCACTAAGTAGCTTTTTGTACTCTCCCTTTCTGCCCCTTACCAGAGGAGATAGAATTGCTATCCTGCTACCTTTTGGTAGCTGCATTATTTCGTCGGTGATTTGTTGTACAGTCTGAGAGGTTATGCGTTTTCCACACTCCGGACAGAATACCTCTCCACACCGCGCGAAAAGAACTCTCATATAGTCGTAAACCTCGGTCACAGTGCCCACAGTAGAACGAGGGTTGTGGGAGGTAGCTTTTTGATTAATGGCTATCGTGGGGGAAAGACCTTCTATAGAATCTACGTCGGGTTTTTCCATCTTTTCCAGGAACTGACGAGCGTAGGAAGATAGTGATTCAAGGTAACGCCTCTGTCCTTCTGCGTAAAGTGTATCGAAAGCCAAGGAGGACTTTCCGGAGCCGCTCAATCCAGTGATAACTACCAGCTGGTTACGCGGTATTTTAACATCAATGTTTTTTAAATTGTGCTCCCGAGCTCCTTTAACTAAAATGTATTCAAATTTCATTTCCTGACACCTTTCGGAGATTGTTTTTTTCTTTTTTAAGGCGTGTTATCTCATCTCGCAGAAGGGCAGCTTTTTCAAATTCAAGGTTTTGGGCTGCCTTCCACATTTCCTGAGTAAGGAGTTCAATTCGTTTTTTAAGACTGGTAGCACCAGTTTTTTCGAGAATGTGCAAGGCAGCCTCTTCTTCTTTGGTTAGTCCGACGATTTCCGGTATAAGGCTTTTGATTTCTTTTTGAATGCCTTTTGGTACAATGCCGTTTTTTCGGTTGAATTCCTCTTGGATTTTTCTTCGGCGCCTGGTTTCCTGTACAGCTTTTTCTATCGATTCAGTGATTTTATCAGCGTATAAAATAGCTCTTCCTTCCACGTTACGGGCTGCTCTACCAATGGTTTGGATTAGAGAAACCTCTGATCGCAGAAAACCTTCTTTATCTGCATCAAGCACAGCTACCAACCCTACTTCAGGAAGGTCCAACCCTTCACGCAAGAGGTTTACTCCTACCAGCACATCGAATTTTCCTTCTCTCAATTCTTTGATTATGCGTGCCCTTTCTAAGGTGTCGATTTCCGAATGTAAATATTTTACCCGGATACCTTCTTCATTTAAGTAGTCACAGAGATTTTCTGCACCCTTTTTGGTGAGTGTGGTGACTAAGGTCCTGCTGCCTTTGCGGATTTCAGAGCGAATTTCCCCAAGCAAATCTTCGACCTGGCCAGTCGCAGGTTTTATTTCGACTTGGGGGTCCAGCAATCCTGTTGGGCGAATAAGCTGTTCAACAATCTGGTCACTTATTTCGAGTTCATAATAACTTGGGGTAGCTGAGACGAAGAGACACTGGTTGATTTTGCTGGTGAATTCTTCAAAAGTTAAAGGTCGATTGTCAAATGCAGAAGGAAGACGAAAGCCAAATTCTACCAGAGATTCTTTGCGAGAGTGGTCTCCTTCATACATGCCTTTGAGTTGAGGAATTGTAACGTGTGATTCATCAATTATGACCAGAAAGTCTTTGGGGAAGTAGTCAAGAAGTGTATAAGGTGGTTCGCCGGGTTTTCTCCCGTCCAGATGTCGAGAATAATTTTCGATTCCCGGACAGTATCCGGTTTCTCGAAGCAGCTCAAGGTCGTAAAGGGTTCTACGCTTTATTCTTTCTGCTTCGGTGATTCTACCTTGCGAAAGAAAGTACTGCACTCGCTCTTCCATTTCTTCTTCTATGTTTTTGAGTGCTTTTTCAAAAATGAGTTGGTCAGCAAGGTAATGTTTAGCTGGATATATAAACACCTCATCAAGTCTCTGGATAGTTTTCCCGCTGACTGGATCAGTAATTTTTATGGCTTCGAGTTCCTCTCCCCAGAACTCAAAGCGGAGAGCCTTATCACTGTAGGCTGGAAAAAGCTCGACGGTATCACCTTTGATTCTGAAAGTGCCATTTTTAAACTCAATTTCATTGCGTTCGTAGAGAAGATCAACAAGTTTTCTAACAAAAGTATCTCTTGAATACAGATTACCTCTTTTAACATGAAAGACTCTTTTCTGATATTCTGCTGGAGAGCCGATCCCATAAATACAGGATACAGAGGCTACTATTATTACATCCTTTCTTTCCATGAGTGAGCTTGTTGCCTTGAGGCGCATCCTATCTATCTGCTCGTTGATAGAGGCATCTTTTTCGATGTAGAGATCATATTCTGGCACATAAGCTTCGGGTTGATAATAGTCGTAGTAGCTCACGAAGTATTCAACGGCATTTTCAGGGAAAAAGGTTCTCATTTCACTATAAAGCTGAGCAGCCAGAGTTTTATTGTGGGATATGATTAGAGTAGGTTTTCCAAGAACTGCGATTACGTTTGCCATAGTGAAAGTTTTTCCAGATCCCGTTACCCCAATCAGGGTCTGGTATCTATATCCTTTCTCAAAACCTGTTTTAATCTTCTGTATGGCTTGAGGTTGATCTCCACAGGGTTTGAATTGAGAAATTAATTTGAAAGTTTTCATGGGTTGCCTTGCTTCCTTTCCCACCTGAAGAGAAACCAAATTAGTTTTTATCTATTCCCGCTTAATTACTTTCAGAGCGAGAACAAGAGGAGATTATTTCCCATAACTTTTGGATTTCAAGCTTCAGTTTTTCTGGATTGTCATGATCATTGTTTATAATCAGGTCTGCTCTTTTCTCCAAGCATTTTTGGAAAAACTGACTTTTAACCAACTGTTCTGCTTCCGAGATAAATAAACCCCTTTTGAGGAGTCTTTCTTTTTGGATTTTGGGGTGGGCTTTAATTATCACGAGGTAGTCCAGCATAGGGTAAAATCCACCCTCCCATAGAGTAGCTCCGTTGATAATGATTAAAGGATAACCGGTCGATTTCGAAATGATCTTTTTTGTTTCCCAGTATATGAGAGGGTGCGTTATCTGGTTCAGTAAAAGCAACGTTTTTCTATTCCTAAAGACTATCTTTCTCAATTTATGCCGGCAGAGATTTCCCTTTGAATCAAGGATTCTTGTTCCCCAGGTTTTAACAACCGCTTTCCAGATGGAACCCCCTTTTTTAGAGAGGTTTTTGGCGACAACATCCAGGTCAATAATTCTGGTTGTTTGGGGATCAAAAAACGAACACAAAGTGTTTTTGCCAGTACAACTGCCTCCGCCTATACCAATAATTAAGGGTTTTTTAGGAGCTACAGTAGAGTTCAACATACTTGTCTATGGTTTTGTTCCACGAAAAATCAGATTCCATGGCATTTTTGATTATCAGATTCCATAAATCTTTTTTATGCCGGTAGGTTTCGAAAGCTCTCTGTATTGTTTTAAGCAATTCCCCAGTTTTGTATTCGTAGAAGTGGAAGCCGGTATTAAGTCGTGGGTTAAAAGGGTAATCTACTATGGTGTCAGCAAGTCCTCCTACTTTCCTGGCCACGGGGATGCTGCCATAACGCATTGCAATAAGTTGGCTTATTCCACAGGGTTCAAACCGTGAAGGCATCACGAATATATCTGATGCTCCATAGGCCAAACGAGCCAGTTGCTCATCAAATCGTATTTCTACTCTAACGTTAGGGTATTTTTTTTCCAGTTCTTTAAGTCCAAGCTCGTAGATTTCTTCTCCTGTCCCCATAAAAAACCAGAAAGCAGGAATCTGAAAGAAAGAATCGGGTTGAGCAAGAATTAGTTCTGACCCCTTCTGTCTGACCAGGCGTGCAATCATGGTTAAGAGCGGCTTGTTTTCAGAATCAGTGCCCATTTTTTGACCAAAGAAATCTTTTAAAAAATGTTTTTTGTTTTCCAGTTTGCCTTCCAGCCTTTTTGATGAAAATCCTTTCACCAGGCAGGAATCGCTCTGGGGATCGTATTCTTCGGTATCGATGCCGTTCACGATACCGATGAACCTTTTTTTACTGGCAAGAGCCCTTATTAAACCGTCCAGTCCTTCTCCAAACTCGGGAGAAGTTATTTCCTTAGCGTAAGTGGGACTTACAGTAGTGACTACATCTGCAAAGATAAGGCCTGCTTTCAGAAGGTTAAGGTTACCGTAGTATTCGAGGTATTCATGGCTAAAAAAATTGTAGGGCAAGTTCAACAGACGGAGCAAATCGCTTTTGCCTATTCCTTGATAGGCAAGGTTATGGATTGTGAAAATCGTTTTTACTGGTTTGCCTCGGTAGGGAGGCCAGTAAATTTTAATGTAAGCACAAAGCAGGGCGCTTTGCCAGTCATGGCAGTGGATAATGAATTCCTCTTCCTGAATGCGCACCAGATATTCGAAAATGGCCCTGGAGAAAAAGATGAATCGTTCTATATCATCCTGATACCCGTAGATACGTTCGCGATTGAAAAATCTATCATTGCAGACGGCAACCAAGCTCTGCTGAGGCTCCAGTTTTGCCTCATAGAAACTTGCTTTGACGGTAGTTTCTCCGAACAGGAAATCTACTTCTCTTTCCGACTTCTCTACTGAGTAATTAAAAAGGCTTGGATAACCTGGAACGAAGAGGCGGGTTTTTATTCCACGCCTGGGAAGGTATTTAAACAGAGCTCCCACTACGTCACCCATTCCCCCAGCTTTAGCGTAGGGATATGCTTCTGGGGATACCAGAATTACCTCCATTATAAAACCTCCTCTGCGCTTTCCTCTTTTATGCCGACCTGCACTTCAAAACTATTTTTTGCTTTTAGCTGGATAGTTTTGCAGATGGATAATCGAGAACCATGTCTTGCTAAGAATTCTGATAGAGTGGGAAGAACTCCTTTTTGGTAAGGTATTTCTATTGTCTTTGTTCTAATATTTATTCTATCAAAATTGCAGCAAAAAAGAGCCCACAAAAGAGCTCTTTCGAGTTCGTTGGCCATAATTGCTGCGAGCTGTTTCTCTGCAATCACTCTTTCCCCTTTTGGCAAGTATCGTAAACCCAAAAGAGTCTGGTAAAGAATCCAGTTCTTCCAGGTTTCATGCCCCCCTTCTTTAATTATTTGCTTACTCTTTTTGAGCAATATCGAAGTATCTACAGTAAAGGTGATTTTGGAATTCCATTCAAAGAGAGAAAGTCCTGAGTGGGTAGAGGGTGGATTTTCCATTCTTTTGCCAGTGGGGAAGAAAAAGAAATTTTCCTGAAGTTTCGGTGATAAGTTTTTTTGTAGAGTTAATTCAACGTTTTTGTAGAATTCGATCAAAGAGGGCTGTGTTTCAAAGTTTTCTTTTGCCTTCTCAAATATTTCCCAGTAATGGTTGAAGGCTGAGGGTCGAACCACAAAGAGTTTGTTGCTGATGAGAGATCGGTATTCTTCAGTTAGAGTTGGAAAGCTTAAAAACAGAACTATCTCTGCGTTTGGGTATTTAAGAGGTTGTTCTTCCAATGATTTTGCAAGTTTCTTGGAAAAAGCGAAAATAGGGTTGTGTATCATGATTTTTCCGGCTTCTTTTTTAAGTAGCTTTATCAGTTCGTTTTCTTCAAGTTGTAGGCATCCCGATTCTTTTTGAAGTAAGTAGTAAGAGGTTTTTTGGTTTGCAGAATTGTCTGCGAGAACAAGACTTATCGCCTGAGCCAAAGGGGAACAGTTGTTGCTTGCATTTGGAATTTCCGAGTGCTCATCTCGCTTTTTAGCTAATCTTTCTATGATTTTATTAAATTCCAGTTTTTGAAGCTTAGCAAAAAGAGTATCCCAATTTACGCTTTTCCAGCTCCAGGGCTTGGTTAGCTCATCCCAATCGAGGGGTAGCTCTCTTTTTATTGTTAGGAGTTGCCGGTTTTCTTCAATGAGGTTCAGGTTCTCTTGAATGGCTCTCTTTAGTCGAGGTGACAATGACTCAACATGTTTAATCAGGTTATCCAGGCTGCCAAACTTTTTAATAAGCTGTAGAGCAGTTTTTTCTCCGACACCGGTTATACCTTTTATATTATCTGATGGGTCACCACATAGAGCTAGACAGTCAACAATTTGTTCTGGAGATATGGACCATTCTTGCATAAAACCCTCTAAGTCTATTTTCCGAAGTTGGGTCACCCCTCTTAAGGGTTTTAGTAGAATAGTGTTTTCGTCAAGCAATTGTAGAAAATCAAGATCTGAACTGAAAATAAGGATCAAGAATTTACCGCTAAGTTTTTTCTGAATGCTTCCTATGAGGTCGTCAGCTTCATAGCCGGCTTTTTCAATAACCTTTAAACCCAGAAGTTTTGCAATTTCTTTTGTATCTTTTATTTGGATTTTTAGGTCTTCTGGGGTTGGAGGACGTTGTGCTTTGTAGTCTTTTTGGATGTAATGACGGAAGGTTTTTTCAGGATAATCGAAAGCGACCACTATTGAAAAGGGTTTGTAATCGTCTACCACGCGCAGAAGCATGTTAAGAAAGCCGTAAGTGGCTCCAGTGGGCCTGCCCGCCGACGTTTGGAAACGTGGCAGAGCAAAGAAAGCTCTGTAAAGAAGCGAATTACCATCAATGAGAATGAATTTCTCTTTTTTATCAGCCATATTGACAGAGCGTTCCTTTTCCTTATAATTCTTTGTGGAGTGCCGAAGTGGCGGAACTGGCAGACGCACTAGACTCAAAATCTAGCGAGCCTTGCGCTCGTGCGGGTTCGACTCCCGCCTTCGGCACCAAACTAAGGTTGGTCAATAAAGAAGCTGGGTTGTGTTTTATCTTTGTTTTCTTCAACCGCAATTACTCCTTCTGTGTCTATTTCTAATGTCTCGATTGTCGCAACCTGTTCTTCTGGAATCCCTGCTTGCTGAGCAAACAGGAGCGCAAATATTTTTTTGGTCTGTTCTTGGGTAATAAGTTCCCCCTTTTTCAAATAAGAAAGCAGTTGATAAGTAACAATGTCTTCCGGCTGAGGATTACTCGATATGTTTCGAACTGCTCGATTAACGGTAGATTTAAGATAAGGCGAAAAGAGGTTGCTTACCTTTTGAGTTGCCCAGTCAAGCACTTGGATTGCAATCAGCAAATTACCAAGGTTTTCACTTTTGCTAAGTAAGATTGCTCGGGGGAGGAACTCCTTCCACAGTTTTTCTGGGTTGGGTGGATTTTGTTCGCTGGAGAGAGAAACAAGATCGACATCCCTTTTGCCCCAAATTCGGGGGGCATAGGCAATCCATTTTTGGAATGCCTCCCTGTTGTTAGGAAAGGAAACAAGAATAGCAACCCATTCATTCAGGGCTCCAGGTAGGTCTCCAAGCTGCTCCAGAGTCTTGCCTAACCAATAACGTGCTTCCCAGAAATTAGGGTTAAGCTCCAGAGCTTTCTGGTATTCTTCTTTAGCTTTTTCGAATTTCTGCTGAGAGAAAAACAGGTATCCGTTTTGATAATGTGTTTTGGCTTCGTCTTGAGCCTGAAGGGGGCCAACCAGAAATAATAAAACCCATAAAGTAATTAGTGGGAAGATTAAACAGCTTTTTATTGTTTTTTGTTTCATATCCCACCTCAACCAGTAATCCAGATTTGATTTTTATTCACAACTCCTTCCAGAGCGTTGATTAGGTCCTCGTTCCAGGTAACCCGAAAACTTTTGCCAAGCTCTATGGACCACTTTTTTTCTCTTCCAGTTAGATTCAGGACTACAGGATATTTGCCTGGAAATCTGGATAAGCAGTCTTTTAGGTAGAGAATGGTTCGGCGTATATCTCTTGTAGTTTCCAATTCTATGAAGATGCTTGGATAGGATTCTTGGGATAGCTCTTCAAGGCTGATCAGTCTTTCTGCAATTATCTTATTGTCGTTGTTGTCTATGGGGTCAATTTTACCCTCGACACACAACACATTATTTGTTGAAAAGTTTTCTTGAAATTGGTTAACAAGATTTGGAAAAATTATGACCTCGATAGCACCTGATTCGTCTTCCAGGCTTACAAATAACATGTCCTTTCCTTTTTTAGTCATTATTTTACGAACGTCAGTAACCACTCCTACCAGGCGCACATTGACTTTATCGTTTAGAAATTTAGCTTCTTCAATAGATAGAAAATTAAGGTGTGGGTATTGAGAGAGTATCTTTGATACCGGGTGGTCACTAACGTAGAGACCTAAGGTTTCTTTTTCCATCCGCAGGATTTCCTGATGTTCAAGTTCTCTGGGTTCTTTAAGCAAACGTTCTGGATCCTCCGCATTTTGCTGGTCACTCCCAAAGAGAGAAATTTGCCTTTTGGAGTCTTTCTTTTTGCTTTTTGCGTAGTGCTTTATAAGTTCTTCAAGTGAATCCAGCAGTTGCGCCCTGTTGGAGTGCAAAGAATCGAAAGCTCCAGCTTTTATTAAGCTTTCTAAGACTCTTTTGTTGACCACTCTGTTATCGGTTCTCTGAAGAAAATCAAAGATGCTTTTATATTTTGATTCCTCACGGTGGGAAAGGATTTCTTCTACAGCATTTTCGCCAACATTTTTAATAGCTGCAAGACCAAAACGAATCTTTTTTTCGCCTACAACAGTGAAATTGGCCAGGCTTTCGTTAATGTCAGGAGGCAAAACTTTTATTCCCAAGTTTTTACATTCCGTTATAAACTTGGCTACTTTGTCAGTATCGTTGGCTACACTGGTCAGACAGGCGGTAAGGTATTCCGTAGGATAGTGAGCTTTCAAATAAGCAGTTTGATAAGAAATTAAAGCATAAGCTGTGCTGTGGGACTTGTTGAAACCGTAGCCTGCGAAATACTCAATTAGATCAAATATTTCTGCAGCTATTTTGGGATCATAGCCTCTTTTTTGAGCTCCTTCGATGAATTTTTCACGTTGTTCTTTCATAACCTCAGGTTTTTTCTTACCCATTGCTCGGCGGAGGATGTCAGCTTCCCCCAGGGTAAAGCCGGCCATATGGCTGGCTATTTTCATGACCTGTTCCTGATAAAGGATAACGCCATAAGTTTCTTGCAAGATCTCTTTGAGATGGGGGTGGGGATATTCAATTTTAACTCTTCCATGTTTGCGCTGTATAAAATCTTCAACCATACCACTACCCAGAGGCCCAGGGCGGTAAAGGGCCAACAGGGCTATGAGGTCTTCGATGCCCTCCGGTTTCAATTTTTTCAAAAGTTCTTTCATGCCCGAGCTTTCAAGCTGGAATACTCCAGTGGTCTCTCCTCGAGCTAAGAGTTCTAAGGTTTGGGTATCGTCAAGAGGTATGTTCTCAAGATCGATTTCTTCTTGTCGTGTTTTCTTAGCTATGTTCAGTGTTCTTTCAATTACGGTAAGGGTTCGCAGCCCGAGAAAATCCATTTTGAGAAGACCCAGTTCCTGCAGGGAGTCCATGTCAAATTGGGTTACTATTTCCTGACCGTTCATCTTTTGAAGGGGTACATAGTAGGTCAGCGGTTTATCGGAAATGACCACGCCTGCTGCATGGACTGAAGCATGTCGACACAACCCTTCTATTTTAAGGGCAATTTCCAAAAGCTTTCTGGTTTGAGCGTTTTCTTCCCAGAGCTTGCGTAATTGAGGATTTTCTTTTAATGCTCTTTCTAAAGTTACCCCTGGTCCTCCAGGGATCAATTTGGCTATTTTATCAACGTCTCCGTAGCTCCATCCCAGAGCTCTTCCCACATCCCGGATTGCCTGGCGAGCCATCATCCTACCAAAGGTAATGATCTGAGCGACATTGGTACTTCCATATTTTTCGGCAACATACTTTATGACTTCGTCTCTTCGCTCGAAACAAAAGTCTATATCTATATCTGGCATGCTGACTCTTTCCGGGTTTAAAAAGCGTTCGAATAAGAGACCATATTTGAGCGGGTCAATATTGGTTATTCCTAAGGTATAAGCCACAATGCTTCCTGCTGCGGAACCCCTACCCGGTCCCACCATGATGCCCTTTTTGCGTGCAAAATTTATAAAGTCCCACACAATTAAAAAATAAGCGGTGTAGCCCATCTCGTATATGATTTTTAACTCGTACTCTAACTGTTTTTGGGCTACTTCGGGAGGAGGATCTCCGTATCTCTTTTTAAGACCTTCAAGGCACAGGTGACGAAGGTAACCATAGAGATCAAATCCTTGAGGAGGCTTGAAATCAGGGAGCAGGGTTTTGCCGAGTTCAAGCTCCACGTTAGACTCAGTTGCAATTAATAGAGTGTTTTCCAGTGTTTCTGGGATTTCTTTAAAGCTTTCTATCATTTCTTCTTTGGTTTTCAGGTAAAACTGCTGGGTGGGGAAACGCAATCTTTTGGGATCTTCAAGGGTAGTGGCGGTTTGAATAGCCAGTATAACATCGTGTACTGCGGCATCTTCTGCTTCCAGATAATGAGCATCGTTGGTTGCCACTAAGGGAATACGGTGTTTTCGACTTATTTCCAGTAAGGCCTGATTAACAGCTTTTTGTTCGGGTATTAGATTTTTTTGTAGTTCAAGAAAGAAGTTACCTTTGCCAAAGATCTCTTCATATTCGAGAGCAATTTGGGTTGCTTTCTGAAGGTCTCCAGAAAGTATTGCTTTTGGTATTTCTCCAGCCAGACAGGCAGACAAAGCAAACAGACCCCTGGAATGCTCTCTAAGCAGCGACTTATCAACTCGCGGTTTATAGTAAAAACCTTCGAGATATGCTTTGCTTACCAGTTCGACTAAATTTCGGTATCCTTCTTGATTTTTAGCTATGAGCACTAAATGATAGGCCGGTTCGCTTCCTTTAAGAGCTGTTTTTTCGAACCTGCTACCGGGGGCAACATAAACTTCGCACCCTATAATGGGTTTAATTCCCCGGGATTTGGCTTTTTTGTAAAACTCGACAGCTCCATACATTACGCCGTGATCAGTGAGAGCCACTGCTTCCATATCATTTTCTTGAACCTTGTCTAACAGATCGTCTATGCGAATTGCTCCGTCCAGAAGGCTGTATTCGCTATGGACATGAAGATGCACGAATTTCATATCTTGTTTTTTCATTCCTCTCCGGAAAGTTTTTTAACCAGAATATTTTTGACCATTTCTGGATCCGCCTGCCCACGTGTTACTTTCATAACCTGTCCTATGAGATAGTGTAACGCTTTTTCTTTGCCACTCAGATAATCAGCTACGCTTTGGGGGTTCTTTTCTATGATTTCAAAAACTATTTTCTCAAGTTCTTTCTCACTGTTTATCATTGAGATGCCTTTTTTAGCTATAATTTCCCGGGCTGTTAAACCACTCTTAAACATTTCTTCAAGAATTTCTTTACCTATATTTGCGGTTATCTCTCTCTTTTCAACAAGCTTTAAGAGCCCTACAAGCTTCTGGGGTGTTATTTTACTTTTGTCAATGCTCTGGTTCGTTATGTTAAGGTTTTTGCGTACTTCCGTTACTATCCAGTTACAGATAAGTTGCGATTTGGGCATAAGTTTCACACATTCTTCGAAAAAGTCAGCAATTTCTTTTTCCTGAGTTAGAACTTCAGCTTCACTTTCTGTGAGTTCGTAGTCTACCATCAGTCGTTCTTTTCTTTCTAAGGGTAGCTCTGAAAGGTTACTTTTTATTTCCTCAACAAGTTGACTGTCTATTGTGATAGGTAACAAATCAGGATCGGGGAAATATCGGTAATCTTCGGCTTCTTCTTTGCCTCGGGCCGAAACTGTGACTTGCTTTGTTTCATCCCAGTGTCTGGTTTCCTGTTCTATGATTTGGTTGTTCAAGAGCATTTTTCTTTGTCTTTCTACCTCAAATTTTAAAGCTTTATAAACCGAACGAAATGAATTCATATTCTTTACTTCTACTTTGGTGCCCATGCTTCCTTCTTTTAAAGAAACGGAGACATTGGCATCACAGCGCAACGAACCCTCTTCCATGTTTCCATCGCTTACTCCAATATAGCGCACCAGACGCCGAAGCATGTTCAAAAATTCTCGGGCTTCTTCAGGGGAAGAGAGGTCTGGTTCGGTTACTATCTCTACCAGGGGAATTCCGCAGCGGTTAAAATCCACTCCCGAGGTGGATGGGGGCAAATCTGGACCTTCATGGATTAGCTTTCCAGCGTCCTCCTCAAGATGTACTCTTTTTATGTTGACTTTTTTGCGTTTGCTCTGAAAAG
This sequence comes from uncultured Atribacterota bacterium, assembly GCA_964570785.1. Taxonomy (GTDB): domain Bacteria; phylum Atribacterota; class Atribacteria; order Atribacterales; family Thermatribacteraceae; genus Thermatribacter. Next base: position 31,564 of record CAZMZG010000001.1, read on the forward strand.
AAAACTCCATGAAACCATTTTTGCCAATAGGTAGGTCATATTGTGAAATTTGATATCCCTTGGGAAGATCCGGGTAAAAATAGTTTTTACGGTGGAATACTGCTTGGGGGAGTATTTCACAATTTAAGGCCAAGGCAGTTCTAATGGCTAATTTAAGTGCTTCAGCGTTAAGAACTGGTAACGAACCAGGTAAGCCTGTACAGACTGGACAAATAAGAGTGTTGGGATCTTTTCCTATGTAATCAGTTGCGCACTGGCAAAAAAGCTTGCTTTTGGTTAGTAGCTGACAGTGTATTTCCAGGCCTATGGTTATGAAAGTTTCGATTTGTTCATTCATAGGCTTTCTCCTTTCTGGCAGGGATTTCTGGAAAAGGAGCCCCAAGAGCAAGCCCTTCTTCAATAAATGAGCCCAAACCAAACAGAGATCCTTCCTGAAAAGGTTTGCCAATAATTTGGAGGCCAATGGGAAGACTTTTGGCGTAGCCACAGTTAACCGAGAGCGCTGGTATACCAGCCATTGCAGAGGGAATTGTGAATACGTCTGCCAGGTACATTTGGTAAGGATCCCAAGTTCTTTCTCCAAACAGGAAAGGAAGGCATGGCGATACAGGCGTGATTAGAAGGTCGCAGGTTTCGAAAGCTTTTTCAAAGTCCTGCTTCACCAGAGTCCTGACTTTCATTCCTTTAAGATAGAATTCATCATAGTAGCCAGAACTTAAAGAATAAGTACCCAGGATTATACGTCTTTTAACTTCTTTGCCAAATCCCTGGGTGCGGGTCTTGAGGTACATTTCTTGTAGCTCGGTTGCTTCTTTAGCTCTGAAACCATATAGTACCCCGTCGTATCTCGCCAGGTTGGAGCTGGCTTCCGAGGGAGCAACTATGTAATAGGCTTCGAGAGCGTAAAAGGTGTGGGGTAAAGAAACTTCAACCAGCTTAACTCCTTCCTTCTCCAGGAAAGTTATGGTGTTTTGGAGGCTACCAATAATTTCGGAGTCTACACTTTCTGAGAAATACTCTTTGGGCAACCCTATTCTTAGTTTTTTAACTTCTTCTCGGGAAAGTATTTCTTGAGCCTGAAAAGCTGGATAAGGGGCACATGTCGAGTCTTTTTCGTCTTTGCCGCTAATTATTTCAAAAATAGTTGCACAATCCTTGACTGTTCTGGTAATTGGTCCCACCTGGTCCAGAGAAGAAGCGAAACTGACCAGTCCAAAACGAGATACCCGGCCATAAGTGGGTCTTAGGCCCACTACTCCGCAAAATGCGGCTGGCTGTCTTATGGAACCCCCAGTATCTGACCCCAAAGACACGGGAGCTTCTAAAGCAGACACACAGGCACTTGAACCCCCACTTGATCCTCCAGGTACTCTACTTAGGTCGAAAGGGTTTCTGGTGGGTCCAAAGGCACTGTTTTCAGTTGAGGACCCCATGGCAAACTCATCCATATTGGTTTTGCCAATGATGAGAGCTCCTTGAGATTTGAGCCTGGAAACCACGGTAGCATCGTAGGGGGGTATGAAGCCCTCCAGTATTTTAGAGGCACAGGTAGTGGGTATGTTTTTTGTACAGATATTATCTTTGATGGCGATTGGAATTCCAAAAAGAGGAGGGAGCTCCTCGGGATTTGCTTCTTCGAGCTGTTTATCCAGCAATTGTGCTTCGTCCAGAATGGATTCCCGGTTAACAAACAAAAAAGCATGCAGGTGAGGGTCAACTTCTTCAATTCTTCGCAAAAACACCTGAACCAGCTCTTTTACCAGTATTTCCCTGTTTTTGATAAGCTTTTGATAATCCTCCAGGGAAAAGTTCTTAAAATCCTTTATGTCCATTTTTTTCACCTACTTGTCAACTATTTTAGGAACAATGATGTAATTCCCGCTCACCTGAGGAGCACGTTCCAAAATTTTTTGATACTCGGGCCACTCCACTGGTTGGTCTGGATTGGTTGGAGGGTTGCTCCAGGAAATGTGAGAAGTTGGCGAAACGTTTTTCAGATCCAGCTCTTCGAGTTTTGCAAAGTGAGAAACAATGCTGTTAATATCTTCAAAAAAAGCCTGTAGTTCTTCTTCTTTGAAACTTAGTTTCGCGAGTTGTGCCACTTTCTTTATTTCTTCCAGGTCGACCTTTAGGCCCACAACCAGTCACCTCTCTTTTCGAAAAGAAACTTGCCTTTCCTGATCCAGGATTTTGTAAAATTCTTCTTCAGTCAAAATGGGAATTTTTCTGTTTTCTGCTTCCTTTAACTTAGAACCGGGGTTTTTGCCCACGATAAGGAAATCTGTACGCGATGAAACTGCGTTGGCTGCTTTTCCTCCTTTTTCTTCAATAATTTTTTTAACTTCGTCTCGAGAGAAACGTTCCAGCGCACCAGTAACGACAAAGACTTTATCAGTAAAGAAGCTACTTTTGGGTTTTTCTTCCGGAGTTTGAGGTTCAATACCCAGGTTAAGCAGTTCATCGATCATTTTTTGGTTTTCAGGATTGGCAAAGAATTGCACTATAGAATCTGCTACTATAGGGCCTATCCCTTCAATTCTTAAGAGATCCTCTTTTTTTGCTTCTCTAAGCTTTTGAATATCTTTAAGGTTTTCGGCAAGTAATTGGGCTATGTACTCTCCAACGTGCCTAATACCAAGAGCAAAAATGAACCTGGAAAGAGATCTCTTTTTAGAGCGCTCTAAGGCATTAATAAGGTTTTCAGCAGATTTTGGACCCATCCGTTCAAGCTTTTCAAGCTGACCCTTAGTTAATCTATAAAGATCAGAAATGCTTTTTACAAGCCCTTTGTCTACCAGTTGATCCACGATTTTTTCTCCTAAACCTTCTATGTCCATAGCTGCCCGCGAGGCCCAGTGTTTTATTCTTTCTTTTATTTGGGCTGGACAGCTGGCATTGATACAACGCCAGGCCACTTCTCCCTCTTCTCTGTACACTTGGCTACCACATACTGGGCATTTCTTAGGCATGGTGAAAACTTTTTCCTCTCCAGTTCTCTTTTCTTTGATCACTCTTACTATTTCTGGGATTACTTCACCGGCCCTTCCCACGGTTACCCAGTCCCCTATGCGCACGTCTTTTCTACGGATTTCGTCTTCGTTGTGTAGTGTTGCCCTTTTGATGACTACCCCGCCCACTTCTACTGGTTCAAGCACGGCTACTGGGGTAAGAGTTCCAGTCCTTCCCACGTTTACTTCTATATCTATCACTCGAGTCAACCCATAAGTCGGTTGGAATTTGAAAGCAATGGCCCAGCGGGGGCTCTTGGTTGTTGCTCCTAATCTTTCTTGCTGGCGTAAGGAATTCACTTTTACAACCAGACCGTCTATGTCGTAATCCAGGGATTTTCTCTTTTCCTCCCACTCTTTATGCGTGGCTATTATTTCGTCTATAGAGCTTACCAGCTTAGAGTGGGGGTTTACCTTGAAACCCAATTTTTTCAGGCATTGAAGCACTTGCCAGTGAGTTTCGGGCTGGTAGTCACTTTCAATGAAAAAGGCCGAATAAACAAAAATGTCGAGATGCCTTTTGGCGGTTATGTTAGGATCGAGCTGCCTCAAAGAACCAGCAGCAGCATTTCTGGTATTAGCAAAAGGAACTTCTCCACTGCTTCTTCTTTCTGCGTTTAGTTTCTCAAAATCTTTTTTGGGCATGAAGATCTCACCTTGAACTTCTATTATTTGTGGTGGTGTGGATCCTTGAAGCTTCAGTGGAATGCTTCTTATGGTTCTGAGATTGGGAGTTACGTCTTCCCCGGTTAATCCGTCGCCCCTGGTTCCACCTCTCACAAAAATTCCATTTTCATAGCGCAGGTTTACGGCCAGCCCGTCTATTTTTAGTTCCACAACATATTCAACCTTGTCTTCTCCAAGCCAGCGTTTTACACGCTGATCAAATTCTCGTATCTCTTCGTCTGAAAAGGCATTGTTTAAGCTCAGCAGGGGTCTACTGTGGACAAAGGAAGGAAAAGCTTCCTGGGGTTTTCCTGCTACCCTTTGGGTGGGAGAATCAGGAGTGACGAACTCTGGGTATTTACTTTCTAACTCTTCAAGTTTTCTCATTAAAGCGTCGTATTCAGCATCGGATATTTCCGGAGAATTTAATACATAATATCTGTAGTCGTGATAGTGGATTATTTCTCGAAGTTTTTCGATTTCCTGACGGATTTCCCCCTTTTCTTCCACAGAGACCACTCTCTCAAAAGAATTCTTTTCTTATTATTGTATCACTTCTATCAGGGCCTACCGAAATCAGAACTACAGGCACGCCGCTTAAGTCCTCGATGAATTCTATGTACTGTCTGGTTTCTCTGGGAAGATTCCGATATTCTCTTATTCCTGAAATATCTCCTTTCCAGCCCGAAAAGGTTTCGTAAACTGGTTCACAATAGGTCCAGTAAAGAGGATTGACAGGGAATTCTTCAACTTCTTCTCCCTCAATTCTATAAGCTCTGCATATTTTTACTTCAGGTATGTTGCTTAGAACATCCAGTTTGGTAAGAGCGAGCCACTTGATATTATTGATACGCACTGCATATTTGAGTACTACTCCATCAAGCCACCCACATCTTCTTGGACGGCCAGTAGTTGCTCCAAACTCTTGGCCCTTTTCTCTGAGCAGGTTTCCAGTTTCGTTTCTGAGTTCTGTGGGAAAAGGACCTTTGCCAACTCTTGAAGTGTAAGCCTTGCATATTCCCACTACCTCAATGTTTTCAAGCAGCCCTATACCTGCTCCCAATATAGCACCACTTGCAATGGGGTGCGAAGAAGTAACGAAAGGGTAGGTGCCGTGATCAAGGTCCAGCATCGAACCTTGTGCTCCTTCGATCAGTATATTTTTTCCTTCTTTAGCCGCTTGATAGATCATTAGCGAAGTATCTGCAATCCACTCTTTGAACACCTGGAAGTATTCATAGTATTTATACAATATTTCATCAAACTTCAGAGGGGGGTGTCCAAAGACTTTTTTGAGAAGAGCGTTCTTGTAGCATATGGCCATTTTAAGTTTAGTGGCAAAGTTGAGCTCATCCAGCATGTCTCCCACCCTTATCCCCCAGCGAGCTACTTTATCTTCATAGCAGGGTCCAATTCCTCTGCCTGTAGTACCCAGTTTTTGGTCGCCTCTAAACTCTTCAATCAATTTGTCTAGGATTTTGTGATAAGGCATAACCAGGTGAGCCTTGCCACTGATACGGATGCGTTCTGTAACTTTTTCATCCTGTTTTCGCAAAATATCTAACTCTTCAATAAGCGATTCTGGATCTATTACCATTCCATCACCGAGTATGCATGTGCTGTTTTGGTGAAGAATTCCTGAGGGCAAAACGTGGAATACGTATTTTTTGCCTTCTACCATGACTGTATGACCAGCATTGCTACCCCCCTGGGCCCTTACCACCAAATCCGCATTTTCGCTAAGGTAGTCGACTACTTTTCCTTTGCCTTCATCGCCCCAGTGAGTACCAACGACTATGTAAATAGACACTTAGAGAAACCTCCTATCATTCCCACTCGATTGTTGCAGGTGGTTTTGAAGTGATGTCGTATACCATGCGTCCAATGCCTTTGACTTCGTTAACTACTCTTCTTGCTATAATGTCCAGGGTATCGTAGGACAGGCGAGCCCAATCTGCGGTCATTCCGTCTTCACTGAGCACTGCCCTTAACACTCCTACATATTCGTAAGTTCTTTCATCACCCATGATACCTACACTTCTTACAGGAACCAGTACTCCGAAGGATTGCCATATTTTGCGGAATACTGGTGACTTGCTCAGTTCCTGAAATATTATATAATCCACTTCCCGCAGTATTTCCAACCGCTCGGGAGTTACCTCTCCTATGATTCTCACAGCCAATCCGGGTCCCGGGAAAGGCTGTCTCCATACTATTTTTTCAGGTATTCCTAACTGTTGAGCCAGAGTTCTCACTTCGTCTTTAAAAAGAAATTTAAGTGGTTCCAGGACCTTGAGTTGCATGTGTTCGGGTAATCCTCCCACGTTGTGGTGAGTCTTAATGCGAGCAGAAGGACCCCAGACTGAAGTGCTTTCTATTACGTCTGGGTAAAGAGTTCCCTGAAGAAGATAGGTTATGTTTCCCAGTTTTGCTGCTTCTTCTTCAAAAACTTCAATAAACGCTTTACCTATTATTTTTCTCTTTTCTTCGGGATCAGTGACTCCTCGAAGGAGGGAAATAAAACGCTCTCCGGCGTCCACGTAAATAATTCTTTCTTTGCCCAGAAGTTTTTGGGTACTTTTTAATACTTCTTCGGCTTCTCCTTTTCTAAGTAACCCATTGTTTACAAAAATGCAGTTTAGCTGGTCTCCAATTGCTCGGTAAGTTAGCACCGCTGCGGTTACGGAATCCACTCCTCCGCTCAGTGCACATACTACCTTCTCTTCTCTTACTTCATTGCGGATATAGTTTATTTGTTGCTTCAGAATGGATTCCGGGGTCCATTCTGGATTACAGCCACATATGGAAAAAACAAAGTTGGCCAACATTTCCTTGCCCAGAGGTGTATGGGATACTTCGGGATGGAACTGGATTCCCCATATCTTCCCATCTTCACTGCGGATTGCAGCAAATTCGCAATCTTCGGTCTTCGCAATTCTCAAAAAACCAGGAGGGAGGGCGACTACACTATCTCCGTGGCTCATCCAGCAAATGGTTTCTCCGCCCATTCTCTCAAACAGTCCTCTTTTTTCAAGAATCGTCAGGAGAGCTCTCCCGTATTCTCTTCGGGTGGCTCTTATAACCTTTCCACCCAAACTCTTTACCAGAAGCTGCATTCCATAACAAATTCCCAGAACAGGTTTTCCACTTTGCAGCACTTCTTCTGGAAGAGAAGGGGCTTCTTCGCTGGTTACGCTGTAGGGGCTTCCTGAAAGGATTATCCCTTTGATTTCTGGACTATGTAGGTTATATTCTTGGCCCCTCATGTGGCAGGGCCACACTTCGCTGTAAACCTGCAGTTCTCTAATTCGGCGGGCAATAAGCTGGGTATATTGAGATCCAAAATCAAGGATTACTATTTTATCCATGCCCTTTTCATCTCCCCATTCCTACGCCTTGGCTTTTTTGGAGCAGTTTTCCTTCAGTCCATATGCTTGGGGATATGGCGATTTCTACCTGGTGCATTTCCTGGATGTTTTTTACGCCAAGAGCCCCCATCGCTCCTTTAAGTGCTCCAAAGAGGTTCATGGTACCATCAGTAAGGTGGCTGGGTCCAAAAAGTATTTCCTTTAATGAACCCTTGATGCCTACCTTCACCAGAGTACCTCGTGGAAGGTTGGGATCAGGAGTCGCCATACCCCAGTGATGTCCTTTGCCTGGTGCTTCTTTGGCACTGGCCAAAGGGGAGCCAAGCATGACAGCATCTGCTCCACTGGCAAAGGCTTTTGCTATATCTCCTCCAACTCTCATACCCCCATCGGTTATCACCGCTACATAACGACCAGTCGCATTATAGAAATCGTCTCTGGCGCAGGCTACGTCTACGGTAGCGGTAATTTGGGGTACACCTATACCCAGCACTGCCCTGGTAGTACAGGCTGCACCAGGCCCTATGCCTACCAGAATTCCTGAAGCTCCGGCTTTCATGAGTTCCAGAGCGGCTTTGTACGTTGCGCAGTTTCCTACGATTACTGGCACACTGCTTTCTCTACAAAACTTTTCAAGGTCAAAAACCTGTTGTTTTGAAGAGATGAAGCGCAGGGTGGTTACCGTGGATTGAATAACTATAATGTCTGCACCGGCTTTTAAAGCTAATTTGCCCAGCGTCACAGCTTTAGAGGGAGTACAGGAACAGCAAGCAGGAGCTCCCGAAGATTTAATTTCCTGGATTCTTGAAAAGACTAATTCTTCTTTCACCGGGGCCTGGTAAATTTTTTGGATGAAACTGGTCACTTTTTCTTTAGGCTGACTTATGATTTCCTCGATTACTGAGTAGGGATTTTCATATTTAGTAAATATGCCTTCCAGGTTAAGCACTCCTAAGCCGCCCATTTTACCGATTTCTACGGCCATTTTAACATCGATTACACCGTCCATGGCAGCTCCCAGGAGAGGAATACCCAAAGAAATATCTCCTATTTTGGTTGAGATGTTCACATCGCTGGGGTCAACAGTTGCTTCACCAGGGACCAGCGAGACATCGTCGAATCCGTAGGCCATCCTTGCTGTGCGGTTTCTCCCGATAAACCAGTTTTCCATCGCAGCTCACCTTCCTGTTTTTTTAAGATTGCTTAAGTGGAAAAATAAGGTTTGCGTGAACGATTCAAAAATTATACTATCGGTTTGCAATAATCTCAAATAAGGAATTCGAGTTCCCAAATAAGCTTCCCAGAGTTGTTAAAATAGCCCTGGGAAGCCTCTATTCTTCTGATTCCGCAATTATAGCTTGGGTGGTTAATACCAGAGAGGCGATGCTAAATGCGTTCTGAAGAGCGGTGAGCACTACTTTGGTTGGGTCTATGATGCCTGCGTCCTGCATGTTAGCAAAACTACCTCTCATGACATCAAAACCCCAGCCGATGGGTTTTTCTTTTATTGTGGCTATAATGAGTGCACCATTAAAGCCTGCGTTTTCTGCAATCCTTTTTGCGGGCTCTTCAAGAGCTCTGCCGATTATGTTGGCTCCTACTCTTTCGTCTTCTTTTTCAAAATCCAGGGCTTTAATCTTCTGAGAGGCGTGTACCAGAATAGCTCCTCCTCCTGGGACGATTCCCTTCTCCATTGCTGCCTGGGTAGCGGCGAGTGCATCTTCTACTCGAAACTTTTTCTCCTTAAGCTCTGTTTCAGTTGGTGCCCCGACCTTGACAACTGCTATGCCTCCTGCCAATTTGGCAAGCCGTTCCCGAAGTTTTTCTCTTTCATATTCAGAAGTTGTTTTCTCAATTTGAGTTTTGATTTGCTTTATGCGTTCCTCAATATCTTTTTTGTTGCCCTTACCTCCTATAATGGTAGTTTTATCCTTGGTGGCTACAACCTTGTCAGCCTGGCCCAGGAGATCAGTAGTTACTCTTTCGAGCTTCATGCCCAGTTCTTGAGAAACTACCTGGGCCCCGGTTAACACCGCTATGTCTTTAAGAATTTCTTTTCTGCGCTCTCCGAAAGCAGGAGCTTTCACTGCTAGTACCTTTAGAACGTCCTGGAGCTTGTTAATCACCAGGGTAGTTAGAGCTTCTCCTTCCACTTCTTCAGCAATGATAAGTAAAGAGGCTCCTCGCTGGTGCACCTTTTGTAGAAGGGGGATAAGTGGCCTGCTGGTATTTATTTTAAAGTCTGTAACCAGTATATAGGGATTTTCGAGTACTGCTTCCATTTTTTCTGGGTTGGTAACCATGTATGGCGAAAGAAAGCCACGGTCGAATTGGATTCCTTCTACCAGTTCAAGGATGGTTTGGGATGAGGGTGACTCTTCAATAGTAATTACTCCGTCCTTGCCAACTTTTTCCATGGCTTGAGTTATTAGTTTGCCAATTTCGATGTCATTTGCAGAAATAGAGGCTACCTGAACAATTTGCTCTGAGTTTTCTATCCTGATACTCGAATTTTCTATGAAATCAATTGCCTGTTTAACGGCTTTTTCCATACCCTGCTTGAGCAAAACCGGGTTATATTCTATAGCTGTTGCTTTTAATCCCTCTTCAATCATTTTTTGAGCAAGTACCAGAGCAGTTGTGGTGCCATCGCCGACAACTTCGTTAGTTTTGGTAGCTATTTCCTTGGCGAGTTTGCTGCCTAGCTCCTCAAGACAGTCCTCAATCTCTACTTCTCTGGCTATTGTCACACCATCGTTGCTGACTACTGGAGGACCATACTTTTTCTCTATAACCACGTTCCTGCCCTTGGGGCCAAGGGTAAGCTTTACCAGGTCTGTCACTTTGTTTATTCCATTTTTTATAGCTCTCTGAGCTTCGGTTCCAAGAATCACTTTTTTGGCAGTCATTTAAGGCACCTTCCTTTCCAGCACTGGCTGAGCTTGGTAGTTGTCCAAAAGTGTTCAATTTATGATAACAGAGCATGAGGAGAATGCAAGTTATTTGCGTTGGGTATCAATCAGGTTATGCTAAGTTTGGGGTTTGGTTCCAGAGTCTTTATAGAGAAGTAATTTTGGGGTTTTTGAGTGAAGTGAAAGTAACCACAAGCGGCTATCATTGCTGCATTGTCGGTACAGAACTTTTTTGAGGGAAGGTAGAGTTCAAGTCCTTCTTTCTGGGTTTCTTCCTTCAACCTCTCTCTGAGGGTTCTGTTAGCAGCTACCCCTCCTCCTATTGCTATTTTTTGGACTTTCAGTTTTTTGGCAGCGAGAATAGTTTTTTTAGTGAGTACTCGAACTACACTCTCCTGAAAAGAGGCCACCAGGTCTTTTGTGTCTTCTGGTTCAAGTTTCGAACTTTGATAAGTTCTTATTACTGCTGTTTTCAAGCCACTGAAGCTAAATTCAAAACTGTTTTCATTTTCGAAACCTGCTTTGAAGATGAAACGTGATGGGTTACCTTCTTTGCTGAGATCATCGATAACTGGTCCTCCGGGGTAACCAAGCCCTAAAAACCTGGCTATTTTATCGAAAGCTTCTCCTGCTGCGTCGTCTCTGGTACGCCCTAAAGGATGATAATTGCCCCATTCTTTGGCGGCTATCAATTCAGTGTGTCCACCTGAGGCAATGAGAGCTACAAAAGGAGGAGTTAGATCTTGATGTTCGAGATAGGCCGCAAATAAATGACCTTCGATGTGATTAACGCCAATGATAGGTGAGTTGAAACACAGGGCTAAAGCTTTGGCCCAGCAAGTTCCCATGAGTAGCGAGCCCATTAAACCTGGTCCTATGGTTACTGCTATGAGGTTTATTTCTTCAAGTCCGATTTTTGCCTGAAAGAGTGCTTCCTGAGTCACATAGGGAAGTAACTCCAGGTGTTTCCGCGAAGCTACTTCGGGTACTACTCCTCCGTATTTGCGATGAAAATCTACCTGGCTGGATACAACATTGGAAAGGACCTGATTTCCATTTTTGAGCACTGCACAACAGGTATCGTCGCAGCTGGTTTCGATTCCCAAAACGTACACTTTTTCCTCCTCTGCTTACAGGTTTTTTTTCATGACCAGGGCATCTTCGCCATCGCTGTAATAAGACTTGCGAAGGCCTATTTGGGAAAACCCCAATTTATGGTAAAGCGCCTGGGCTACCTTATTGGAAGTTCTCACTTCCAGGAGAATTTCCTTACAACCCTTGTTCCTTGCAAACTCAAATGCGTAGTGCAGGAGTCTTTTGCCATAACCTTTTCTACGGAAGTCAGGATGAATGGCAAAAGTGGTAATGTGGGCTTCTCGAAGATAAATCCAGAGCCCAACGTACCCTATTAACTTACTGCCCAGGAGAGCCACAAAATAGTGAGCTATTTTGTTAGAAAGTTCACTCAAAAAGAGAGAGTAGCTCCAGGGATGTTTAAAGGACTGTTTTTCTATGGCTACCACATAGGGTAAGTGCTGGAAACGCATTTTCTGGATGGTAAACGCATTTTCGGCGTTTGCCGGTTGAGTTTGGTTACTAAAAAGGTTTTGCACCATAGATGGGTCTAACGCGAAAGATGTTTTCAATATTCGTGATTTCTTTGTTTTTGCGCTGCTGGTATATTTCAATCAATCGCAGTGCTTGTGGAAAAGCTTGCATAAAAAGAAGGCCGCTTTCGCTTTTTTCAAAATGTTTTCGGAGAAAAGAAAAAGGAGATACGACCAGTCCCTTGCAATGGACGTATTTTGTCATGAATTCCTGGATGCTCCCTGTGTTGACCCGGGTAATTGGTTGTATTTCCTCCCGACATGTCTTCCAATCTAAATCTACCCAGAATATTTCTTCTTTCTTGTGGTGAATTACCGGGAGTAGCTTTTCAAGATTTTTTGGGAAAGGGCTCGCCTTGATTGCTTCAAGAACAAGGCTTTCCAGAGTAGAAAAACCTACCAAAGGCAGTTGATAGCTAAAAGCGATTGCTTTGGCGACACAAACCCCAATCTTTACCCCGGTAAAAGAGCCGGGACCTGTTCCCACTATAATGGCTTCGAGGTTATTGGACTGCAGAGAATATTCCTTTTTGATATATTCCAGGTGATCAAACAAATATCTGGAGTGATTTTCTCTGGCATAATGAAGTAAAGAGATTTTCGCTTCTTGACCTTCGCTAACCGCCACAGAGAGCCAGGGAGTGCTGCTATCAAGTGCAAGAATATATTTTTTGTTGTTCTCGGTTTTCATTCCCAGTACTCCACAACTATTTCTCGAGCAGAAAAATCCTTCCAGAATATTTTAACCATAATAAAGGGATTTGAAAAATGATAAATGAATTTATCAGCCCATTCTATTACTACTATTCCGGGTTGGTCTACATATTCTTCAAAACCGAGCTCTAACACCTCTTCCCAACTGTCAAGACGATAAAAATCCATGTGGTACATAATTCCCTGTTTACCCTGATACTCGTGTATCAACGCAAAGGTGGGACTGGTTACTTTTTCTGCAGGGATACCCAGGGCTTCCCCAATACCTTTGGTTAGAGCTGTCTTGCCAGCCCCAAGAGCTCCTACAAGCAATATTAAGTTTGTTCTGTATTGTTGTGCCAGGGCAAGAATTTTTTTACCTATTTCGAGAGTCTCTTTTTCCAGCATAACTTCAGCTTGCAGGATGACTGTGCCTTTTTTATCTTCTTTTTTCATATTACCTTCCTGCATTCAATTTTTCCAAAATTGCAAAGTATTTCATGGGGTATGGTTGCAGCCCGCTCGGCCAGTTCTTCGGGACGAATTTCTTCGTTACCATCTTCACCCAGGATAGTAACCACATCTCCTCTCCGTACTCCTTCTATCTCGGTTACGTCGATTACTATCTGCTCCATAGTGATGGTTCCTAACACGGGAACTCTTTTCCCTCTGAGGAGGACTTCTATTTTGTTGGACAGGTTACGTGACAGTCCCCAGTAATAACCGATATTTGCAACTGCTACCCTGGTAGTTCTCCAGGTGGTAAAAGTGGCCCCATAACTTACTTTATGGCCTGGAGGCAATTCTTTAAGATGAGTTATCCGGGTTTTGATGTTCATTACCGGCTTTAACCCAAACTTTTCGATTCGCAAGTGATTTGTGGTAGGAGAAACACCAAAAAGTGCTATGCCTATTCGAGCTCCGTCAAGACGGGCTTCAGGTAAGTTTAAAAATGCTGCACTGTTTGCGCAGTATTTTTTTAGAGGCTGTCCACAGATTCTTTCTATTTTCTGGCAGGTTTCTGCAAATAGCTGGAGTTGCTTCCGAGTATACTCAAAGTCGGTTTCAGCACAAGCAAAGTGAGTCATTACTCCTTTTAGTTGAGGGAAAAGCTCGTAGAGATGGTTTTTAATGGATCCTGTTTCCAGCTCTGAAGGCAAGAAACCCATTCTTCCCATTCCAGTATCTATAAATAGATAAAAATTTAGGGGCGATTTTTTAAATGTTCTTTTTAGGAGATTCAATTCTTCTCGGGAGGAGACAACGGGAGTAAGCTTATAAAAAAAAAGAGCTTCCACTTCTTCTGGCATTACACTTCCCAGAATTATCAGTTCTCCCTCAATACCGCTTTTCCTGAGCTTGATTCCTTCTTGAACGCTTCCCACCGCGAAATTTGAAAGACCGCATTCTGAAAGAACTTTTATGGCTTCAATGCCATGCCCGTAAGCGTTGCTTTTAACTACGCCAATTATTTTATATTCTCGTTTTTGAGCAAGTTTGCTAAGGATCCGGTAGTTGTTACACAATTTTTGAGAGTCAATTTCCATCCAGGAAGGGTATTCTGTATTGTCCATCGCGAACCACCTTCTTTGCTGCGGGAATTTCGTAAGCTATTTCCTTTGCAGTTATTTCTTTTTTGTTTCGAGCTAGCATATCTCCTGCCAGCCCATGCAAAAAAACACCACAAATGGCGCTTTCTAAGGGTTTTCCGCTTTGTGCCAGTATACCTGCTATGATTCCAGAAAGAACATCTCCGCTACCAGCAGTGGCCAGTTCTGGACCACCAGTGGGGTTTATAAATATGTTTCCTGAAGGTTCGGCTACCAAGGTTGCTGGTCCTTTCAGGACTGTTATGCACTGGAAATAATCAGCCAGTTGCCGGGCTGCTTCAAACCGATTTTCCACCACTTCTTTTGGGGAGCTTTCCAGGAGCCTTGCTGCCTCTCCATGATGAGGAGTTATAATCCAGCCCGAAAGCTTTCCTTTCCATCTCTTTCGCTCCTTGGCTATACAGTTCAAAGCATCTGCATCGATCACCCCACCAATATGGGGGCTGGCTTGAACAAGTTTTTCGACAAAGAAAGCCGTTGAAGGGGAAATTCCTAAACCTGGTCCAATTATTAAGCTTTTGCATTTTTTCTCTACAAAGGTTTTTTTGAGTAATTTTACAATGGTGGGCGAATAATACCTTTCCATCTGGACATTTTTAACCAAAGGCGTTACCACTTCAGGTAAGTGTATCTTAACCAGGGAAGCAGCAGTAAGTGGCAGAGGCCAGATCACCATTCCTGCACCAGCGCAGCAAGCTCCCAGAGAGGCCAAAATGCCTGCTCCAAGCATTGACGGAGAACCGGCAATTATACCAACTACCCCAGCACTTATTTTGTGAGCATCATGGTTTCGCTCGGGTAAGTATTTTCTTACCAGGTAAGGCGTGATGAGAACATCCCTGATTGAGAAAGGTAATTCCTGGGAGGGAATGGGTATGCCTATGTCGGCTATTTTAATTTTTCCCGCATATTCTCTAGCTGGAAAAACAAAAAGTCCTCTTTTGGGCAACCCAAGAGTAACCGTACAATAAGCTCTGATAGAAGAACCCATTACTGCACCTGATGTAGCATTGACTCCCGAGGGAACATCTATCGAAAGCACTAAAGTGTCTCTGGTATTGTTGACTTTTTCTATGACTTCTTTGTAAAGGCCTTCTACAGGTTTAGAGAGACCAGTGCCTAATATTGCATCTATTATTAGAGATTGGGGATAAATTTTTATGTCTTCTGAAGAAGCAACTTCTATTACTCGGGCCGACGTATTTTTGAGTACCTGATAATTATAAAGAGGGTCCTTTTTGAGTTTTTCTGGGTTGGTGAGGAGATAAACGGTAACCGGGTAATCTGTGAGTTTACTTAACAGTTGTCGCGCCACTACCAGCCCGTCTCCACCGTTATTGCCTCCCCCACAGAGTACAATTATCTGTTCGAGGTTTTTTTCTTTCAAGATAGAAAGTGCTTCGCTCGCCACGTTTTTACCCGCATTTTCCATGAGCAGCAAGGTGTCTATTCCATACTTTTGGCAAAGATATTGTTCTATTTTTTGCATTAACTCAGAAGTTATCAGATACATTCTCAATTTTTACCTCCTCCCAGACAGAACCCCACAGCCACTGCACATACTTCCTTGGGGGTGTGAGTGACTGAGAGACGTATTCTTTCAAAGGTAGGTGGCACTCTGGTGCTGGTTTTCACCATGATTTTTCTATTGTAATCGTGCAATATTAGAATATCTTTCCAGCCTGGGTTGATGTCTTTTTGCAGATAAAGTTTTTTCACGGCTTCCTTACTCGCAAAAAGAGTTGCCATCCCTTCCAGAAGGCGTCTGGGAGCATAGTAGCTCAGTTCCTCTTCATTAAATAGCTTTTCTGAGAATCGGTTGCCAAACCTCAGAAAAGCATCTTTTATCCTTTCAATATCCACCAGGTCCACACCTATGTAAATTTCAGGGACTTTCAATCCTCTTCTCTTTCCTTTCGGGCTTTTTCAATAATGGCTTCAGCAATTTGTGAAGGAACTTCTTCATAATGATCAAATTTCATGCTGAAAGAACCTCTACCCTGGGTTATAGAACGAAGATCGACAGAATATCTGAATAGCTCTGCCAGCGGTGCCAGGGCCTGGATTTTCTGATACCCGTTTTGAGGTTCCATCCCCAAAATTTTGCCTCTTCTACTATTGAGGTCACCTATGACGTCACCCATGTTTTCTTCAGGGACCAGAACCTCTATTTTCATTATCGGTTCCAGCAACACGGGATTTGCTTCTTGGGCTCCTTTCTTAAAAGCCATTGAGCCAGCTATTTTGAAAGCCATATCCGAGGAATCCACAGGATGGAAAGAACCGTCGAAAACGGTTACCTTAACATCCACAACCTGGTATCCAGCCAGGATCCCTTCCTGCATTGCTTCCTGTACTCCCTTTTCTACTGCCGGGATATAGTTTTTAGGTATTACTCCCCCCACAATTTTGTCTACAAACTCAAATCCCTGTCCTCGAGGGAGGGGCTCAATTTCCAACCAAGCATGGCCGTATTGTCCTCTTCCGCCAGACTGTCTCTTGTATTTTCCTTCCGCCTTAGTGCTTTTTTTGATAGTTTCTTTATAGGGTACTTTGGGAACACTCAAAGTCGCTTCTACTCCAAATTTGCGTTTCATTTTATCTACCAGTACATCAAGGTGGATGTCACCCAAACCGTATACCAGTTCCTCTTTGGTATCTGGGTCTCGGGTTACCTTTAGTACTGGATCCTCTTCTATAATCCGAGATATTGCAGCACTTATTTTTTCTTCATCACTTTTGCCTGCCGGTTTGATGGCAGCTATGTAGTTGGGCTCTGGTAACTCAAGTGGAGGGAGCACAATGGGGTTGGCAGGATCAGAAAGAGTGTCTCCAGCGCCAATACTACCCACTTTAGCCACCACACCAATGTCGCCAGCTCCGATTTCTTGGATTTGTTCCTGATGTTTACCCCTTAGGAATAACAGCTGACCTATTTTCTCTTCGCTGTCTCGAGAAGCATTGTAAAGTTTGGCATCTGCTGTAATTTTTCCAGAGAAAACCCTAAACATTGCCATCTTGCCCACATAGGGGTCACTTATTACCTTGAAAACAAAAGCAGAGAAAGGAGTATCTTCGTTGCAGGGTATTTCTACTTCTTCCTGAGTTTTGGGGTTTATTCCCTTGACTTTCTCTCTTAAGCCTGGATCGGGCATAAATTCGACAATAAAGTCACTCAAGAAGTTAATACCCTTGTTTTCCAAGCCAGAACCACAGAGAAGAGGGAAGATTTTTCTTGTCTTGATTGCCTCTTTAAAAGCTTTTTTGAGCTCTTCGTTGTTTATTTCTTGTCCCTCAAGGTAGGCATTCAGGAGGTCATCGTTAGTTTCTGCAACATTTTCAAGAAACTTTTCCCGGGCTTCGGTTACTGTTTCTTCAAGTTGAGGCGGAATTTCTTTTAAGGATACTTTACCTTCGGCATCAAAATACAGGGCTTTCATGGATACCAAGTCCACAATACCCTGAAAATCACTTTCCTTTCCTATAGGAATGGTTATTGGTGTTATTTTCGTGGAGAGCTTGCTGGAAAGCTCTTGATAAGTTTCTTCAAATTTTGCTCCCTCGCGGTCTATCTTGTTAATGAAAAAGACCACGGGTAAGTTCTCTCGTTCAAGATATTTCCAGGCTTTTTCGGTACCTGCTCCCATGCCTGATGCAGCACATACAGAAATTATCCCAAAGTCGACTGCCCTTACTGCTGCTACCACATTCCCTTCAAAGTCCATATATCCTGGTGTATCTATGAGGTTTATTTTGTGATCTTTCCATTCAAAGGGTAAAAGAGAAAGGTCGATGGACATTGCTCTTTTGGTTTCTTCTGGTTGCCAGTCTGAAATAGTGTTCCCGTCCTCTACTCTTCCTCTGCGGTTTATAACCCCAGCGTTATAGAGCATCGCTTCGGAGATTGTAGTTTTACCTGAACCTGCATGTCCAAATAATCCTGCATTCCTTATGTTGTTCATGGAAAACTTTTTCATTTATCAATTTCCTCCTTTCTTCCTGAGCGCTAAGTAAATCAGGTTTTGTTTGCATTGAATTAAAACTCGTTCTGTCATCAGCTTCAACATCAATGAATTTCGCATTTTACTCACTTTTGTAGATAAGCTTCGCTTAGCAAGAAAAACCATAAGCTCGCTGCCAGGAGCAAAGCGTACCAGAGGATATCATATTCTCTTTTAATTCTTTTAAGAAAAAGTTTTTTAAGTGATATTAACCAGCTTTTAGGGTTAATTTTCCATCATACCTTTCTGTACAGAATTTTAAGCATTTTTTTAAGAGCAGGGGCTTCAATCCCCCAAGCCATTTTACCATGTACTGCTAAAGAAATTTTAGCGGTTTCTTCAGAAACCACAATAGCCAATGCATCAGTTTGCTCGGTTATTCCTATGCCAGCACGGTGTCTTGTGCCCACCAGCTTTTTGCCTTCTACCACTTCAGCGAGAGGCAAGATGCATCCTGCGGCTATGAGACGATTTTCTCGCAGTATTATTGCTCCATCGTGGAGTGGCGATTCCGTCAAGAAAATGGAAATTGCAAGTTCCGGCGAAAAGAGCGCATCTATAAGGATTCCAGTTTGCACGAAATCTTTTAAGCTGTTAGAGCGCTCAAGAACGATGAGCGCTCCTATTTTCTTTCTGGAAAGAGTTTGGCAGGTTATCACCAGATCGTCTATTAGTTTTCCGCGCAGCTCTTCATTGTGAAAAAGTAGGCCGCTAATTACTGCAGTAGTTTCTCTGTTGTAGGCACGATTGGTGTATACTCGCCTTATTTCGGGCTGAAAAACTACAAGCATTGAAGCAACATACCCAGCAAGTAGAACTTTCCAAAAGAAGTTAAGTTCTTTTAATCCTGTGCAATTCGACACACCAGCCGCAATGAGGATGAAAGATAGAAAATTGAGCGGTGCAATAAGTGGCGTTCCACGGAGAAAGCGAAGAACATAGAAGATAAAACAATAGAGAATAATAAGTTCAAATATTTGACGCCATCCTAGAACGAACAACGCTTCCTCCACTCAACCTACTATTAAAGCTAAAATAGCTTTTTGGACGTGAAGACGATTTTCGGCCTGGTCATAGACTACTGATTGGGGACCATCCATTACCTCGTCGGTGATTTCTTCTCCTCGATGTGCAGGCATGCAGTGCATAACTATAGCATTTTCAGAGGCTCGAGAGAGCAGCTTGCTGTTAAGCTGGTAGGGCTTGAAGTGTTGGGCCCTTGTTTCATATTCTACTTCTTTACCCATACTTACCCAGACATCAGTGTAAACCACATCAGCATTTTCCACTGCTTTGTAGGGGTCAGCTTCATAAACAATTTTGGCTCCACTCTTTTTAGATTCTCTTTCTGCCCATTTCCACACCTCAGGGTCAGGTTTGTATTGGGGAGGTGTTGATATCCAGGTTTCCAGTCCCAACACGGCACTAGCAGTGATCAAAGAATTACAGACATTATTACCATCACCCACGAAACAAATCTTGAGGTTTTCAAGCTGTCCCCTTTTCTCTTTTATGGTAAGCAAGTCACCCATAATTTGACAGGGGTGGTGAAGATCAGACAGTCCGTTGATAACTGGTACGGTGGCATACTTTGCAAGTTCCAGCACGTTGTTATGTGCAAAGGTTCGTATCATTATTCCGTCAACCATTCTGCTTAAAACCAGAGCGACATCCTTAATGGCTTCTCGTTTTCCCAGGCCCACTTCTTGGGGACCAAGATAAAGGGCTTTCCCTCCTAACTGATGCATGGCCAGCTCAAAGGATACCCGAGTGCGTAGGGAAGGTTTTTCAAAAAGAAGAGTCAGAACCTTGCCCTTAAGCAGGCTTGTTTCCTGTTTGAGGAACAACCTTCTTTTAAGCTCTAAAGCGGTGTAGATAATATACTCTATTTCCTCTCTGGTAAAGTCAGCAATATCTATAAAATCTCGGCCTTTAAAACTGTACATCTTGAGTCCTCCTCTTACTTTTAAAATCTAAGAATAGATTTTGCTAACGTATGGAGAAAGAAACGCCCTAAGAACGGCTCCATATCCCGCTCTGAAGTTTAGTTTATCACCTATTTTATAATCTTGAGAGCTCTTACTTAGGTCTAAAACGAGATAATTACTTGTTGCACCAACTATTGTAACATTTTTGTCTTTGGGATATAACTGGTTCTCGTCAATATCTTGTTTCCCCAGTGCTAACAGTGCCCTTTTCTTTTTCCCTTCATCGAGCAAAGAGGCTGATGTTTTGCCGAAGGCATCAAATCCTTTGGCTTTCTTCCAGAGAGGTTGCTTCTTTTTGATTTCCACAATCTCAGCAGATATTTCGAAAGTATCTTGGCTTAGCCAGGAGAAAGCTTTTTTTCTGCTTATATCGTGACCAAACAGGAAAGCTTCTCCCATGCGGATTTCATCGATTCCCTCAGGAAGTGGGTCTCTCTCCCACAGTTCCAAAAAAGTAGTTCCTCCCACTGATAAAATTAGTTCTTTGTTAAGTTTCCTCTCCAGTTGTCTTTTAAGATTGACCAATTGGTTAACAATCTCTAAGTCGGGCAACACGCCGTTGAGACAGGCTAAAGTGGTGCCCAAGCCGATGACGTCAACGTGTCTTAAGGTGTTAAAATCAAAATCATCAAGGATTTCTTCCTTAAGGAATCCTTCTCTTGCGTCCCCTCCTTCGATTGCCAGAATAACTCTCTGGATTTTGCTTGCCTTATGGGCTGTATGGTTCAGTAGTTTCAGATTCTCAAGGCTTGATACAAAAGGTATTAGATTGCTATCAATTATGAGTTGAATTTCTGAATTCATAGGGAGACGAATTAAGTAAAGTTGTAAATCATTTTTACAAGAAAAGAAACTTTTAATTTTCAGCAAGTTGCTGGGATTGGAATCTCCAAAACAGGTGATTCCCTCTTCCAGAAAAAGCTTAACCAGTGGCAAATCGGCGCAAAAACCCTTAGTTATTGCTACTGGTCTAAGCTTCCACTGGTTGAGTCTCTGAAGAATGGCTCTTATGTTGTATCGAATAGCTTTGGTATTTATTTTTAGAAGGGGATAACTGCTCATTTTTAGTCAGGAGGTAACTCTTAAAGATTGGTCGAAGGTAAAGATGAGTGGTAAAACATAACAGGCTCTTTCGGATTTGAAAGAGCCTGTTATGTTTATCTTTTCGAGAACTGGAAGCTTTTTCTTGCTGCGGGCTGGCCATATTTTTTGCGTTCTTTCATTCTTGGATCTCGAGTTAGGAGGCCAGCTTTTTTAAGAGTCTGTTTCATGCTCTCGTCTATCAGGAGTAACGCCCGGGCAATGCCATGCGCTATTGCTCCTGCCTGTCCACTTAACCCTCCACCTTCTACTTTTGCTTCCACGTTGAATCTGCCTTCACTCCCAGTTAAAACAAGTGGTTTTTCTACTAAAATTCGGTAAGTCCGACGAGGGAAATACTCTTCTAAGGGGCGACCATTTACGGTTATCTTGCCGTTACCTAAGGTAATCCACACTCGAGCTACTGAGGTTTTTCTTCGCCCAGTTGCATAATATTTCATGTTTTTTTCCACTTTTTTCACTCCTCAATTGCAATGGGAATAGGTTGTTGGGCTTGGTGAGGATGCTGAGAACCAGCATAAACTTTAAGTTTGCGAATTAGGCGCCTTCCAAGACGGTTGTGAGGGAGCATACCCCATACTGCCCGGCGAATGACCTCTTCAGGCTTACGGGCTAAAAGATCCATTAGTCTTTCTTCTTTAAGGTGTCCAGGATACCCCGTGTGGTGGCGATACAATTTCTGTTCCAATTTTTTCCCAGTAACTTTTATTTTCTCTGCGTTAATTACCACCACAAAATCTCCGGTATCAAAAAAAGGCGTGTAATTGTTTTTGTGTTTTCCCATCAAAAGAGTGGCTATTTTAGAGGCCAAACGTCCCAGGGTGAGCCCTTCAGCGTTGATAAGATACCATTTCCTTTGTATCTCTTGGATTTTTGGGATATAAGTTTTTTGCTCCATGTTTCCTTCTTCTCCTTGATTGCTTAGATTAACCAGGCTAAGGACAAGTTGAATTTTAAGGTAGCCTTGAATAAATGTCAAGGAGATTGTTTGGATTTTATTTTGTCTACGTTGCAATTCCTGATTCTTCATGTTAAAATGCAACTCGCACTTCTTTCAAATATCACGAGAGGTGATCGGAGTTATGCCAAATACTAAGTCGGCTCTAAAGAATCTTAGAAAAAGCGAGCGCAGAAGAAATCGTAATAAGTCAATAAAAAGCGCTACCAAGACTTATATTAAGAAGTTTCTCAACATGCTTCAAAATGGAAACATAGAAGAAGCCAAGGGGTTCTTCCTAAAAGAGGTTGTAAAGAGAATCGATACGGCTGCTTCAAAGGGCGTCTTTCATAAAAACAAAGCAGCCAGATTGAAATCTCGTCTTTATCAAAAGCTTAATAAAGCGCTTGTTTCTTCTCAACAAGTTTGAGGTTAGAGGCTGGTTAATTCGATTACTATATTGAATAGTATATCTTGTGGTGGTACTGAAGATGTTTTGAGCATTCTGTCGTTTTCTCGCAGGATGCGAAAGGCATCTTTAATCTTTTGGAATGAAAACCTGCTGCTTTGCCGAGCTATTTTATGTAATTCGTAGTTGTTTATTTTCCTCCCTGTCCAGAGGTCAACCTGTGATTGCTGTTTTTCCAGACACTGCAGGATCAGTCTCAATTTTCTGGCAAGGTTGGAGATTAAAAGAGAGTGAGAGAATCCCTTTTTTAGCAGCAAGTCCAGATATTTAAGAGCCTTCTCTGTTTCCCCTTCAATAACTGCATCCAGAAATCGGAAAAGAATATTTTTCTCTTCGTTTTCAAAATAAGTTTCTACATCTTCCGGTTTTATTTCTTGCAAGCTGGAAAAATGACTCAGAAACTGAACTACGTCTTCTTCCCTGAGGTTTGCTTCATGCCAGTAGCGAACGAGCTTTTTGGCAGTAGCAGGTTGCATTTTGGGTAACGATTGTCCAATTAGAGGCGGAAGGGTATGTGCTGACGAAAGATTTTGCAATGTTATCTGTGGTACGTCACGCAGCCGTTTGGGCTTGCTCTTAAGGGTGCCTATCAATATTATGTTGGGCTTTTTAGCCAGCGATTTTCTGATTTTCAGGAAAGCATTTTCTTCTACCTCAGAGCAAAAAACAATTGTTTTATTATTTTCGAAGAGCGGGGTTTGTAATAGGTCTTTATTCTTTTCCTTCCACTCCTGGGTATTTTCTATTTTTATGACCCGGGATACTTCGAAGTGTTTCATCAGGGGCTCGAGGTAAATTTTCTCGAAATACTCTTTATTAACTTTTCCAACAAAAAGTAGGGTATTTCCCTTAAACTTTTCCCTGAGCCACTTCTCAAAAGGAGTTAAATTTGTTCCTGATTGCAAATTGCATTCCTCCTCTTTTCGTTTGCTGAAAACAAATTGCTCCTTCTTTTTGGGTTGTTAACACTTTTATGTCGAGCTCGTTAAGCAGCAATATTGTTTCAGGATTAGGATGTCCAAAACTATTTTCACCACAAGAGATTATAGCCAGGCGGGGTTTAATTTTTTCAAGAAACCATTTCAGATTTTGGAGATATTTTCCATGATGAGGCATGATTATTACCTCGCTATTCAGGTTTGAAAGAAAAGGAGCAAGCTTTGCCATTCCCTCTTCTTCAATATCTCCTGTTACCAGTATGTTAAATGAAGGAAAACATATTTTGAAGACCAGTGCCTGATTGTTGATGTCTAAGCCGGCTTTGGCCGGAAAAATTTTTAGTGTAATATCTTTAAAGATCGGCAGTTCCTGGTAAGAAGATAGTTTGAAAAAGGGCGAAGCATTCTGCGGGAGATTCGATCTGCCGGACGAGGGAGCGAAAATCGGTGATGAACCAAATATGTCAATCAGCCCCATTACCCCATTGGTGTGGTCTTCGTGGAAATGGGTTATAAATAGGCTGTCGATTTTTTTTACGTTTTTGAAATGAAGGAATGCCCCAATCACATTCTTGCCAATATTCCCATACTGAGGTAGATAGCCACCAGCGTCTATAAGTACAGCTCTTTCTTTGTTTATTATCCCTATGGAGAGGCCCTGCCCTACATCAAGGATCCATACTTGAGGTTCGTTGGGAAACCTTAAGGTAAAAATTCCCAGGCAAAAAATAGGGATTAAGTAAACCAGTATGATCGTGGCTTTTGACCGGGCTGTCTTTTTTTGTTTAAGCAGGGAAAAAACAATTACTGCCCCCGCCAAGGCAAACCAGGACAACCATCCTTTTATTATTTCCTTTTCGATGGAAAAATCCCAGAAAAAGTGGGGTAAAGATATTAGTTTTTGAGTTGTTAGAAGTAGTGCTTTAAAGAGGTGATACAATACTTTTCCAAAAAATTGCGATAATGCAGGGGAAAAAAGAGCCACAGGTTGAATGATAAGCGAGAAGACAAGGATTATTTCTAGAAAAGGGGCAATTAAAAGATTTCCCACGAAAACCAGGCTTGAGAAAGTGAGTTCTTTAACAAGCAGAAAAGGCATGCTGAAAATTATGGCGAAGAGAGTTGCTCCCAGTGAGCTCCAGATTATTTTTAAGTATACATTTGTGATTGTAAGGTAACGGAATCCTCCCTGGATAAAGAGGATGATTCCCAGAGTTGAGGCGAAAGAAAGCTGAGCACCGGTATCAAATATAATCGCGGGATCCAGGAAGACCATGATTAGCAAGGCTATCAAAAAATAACTTATTTGGCTTGTGTTTCTGCCCACTCGCAGGCTTAAGAGATAAGAACTGAACATTATCCAGGCTCGTAACGCAGAGGGGGCCAAACTGGCTATGCAAAGGTACAAAAATGTGAATAAGATACTCATTAAGAGAGGTACAAAATGTCTGTATGGAAAGAATTTTTGAGCTATCCAGAGTATGATTCCTCCGACCAGCCCAAGATGCAGACCTGATACGCAGAAAAGATGGAAGACTCCCACTTCTTGAAAAATACTGCTTTGTTCGTAAAATTCTTTTGTTTTTTGTCCCGTTAAAAGAGAGAGAAATAAAGGAGAAGTTTCTTTAAGGTGAGTGCCCCATTTTTTAAAAAGCTTCTCTTTCAGGTTTTCCATGGATTTCATGAATTGATACCATGGTTTGTCCTTTTTGCTTGAAACAACTTTAATTTTCTCCAGGTATCCCACCGTACGCTTTTGGAAATAAAATTTTCTCAGATCAGTAACTCCCGGAGTGGCACAAGAAGAAAACAGTCTGAAGACTCCACTTATTTTGATTCTCTGGTAAGAGAATCCATTCATTAAATTGTTATTTCCTTTTATGAGTATTTGTGGGGAGTAGGTGGGGAATCCATTGAGGTTGGCCAGGAACAGGTTTTTGTTTTTGGGGAGAAGAGTTCCTTCGAGCGTAACTTGCTGCTTGTCAAAGTTCAGGAAGTAGCAGAAGGGTTCTAAGAAGGTTACTGAATAAAATATTATACCCCCCAAAATCCAGAAGACAATGAAAGTCAGGGTGAAAATCCAGCGTCGCTTGATGGTTAAGAGCATGGTCACAATAAGTGACAGAAGCACCAAAATCCATATTTTATCGAGGGGCTTTCCTAAAAAAACCTGCGCGATGAAAAAACCAGTAAAAAAAGAGCCTGAAAGCTGGAAAATTGGATAATGCTGGAAGGCTAAGAAAGGGGGCTTGTTCAATGGGCGATAATATGTTTAACCGGGGGTGAAACCCCCGGTTAAACTACCATTCTGTTGCTTTTTGGAATTTCTTCTTGAAGGCATCCTCATTTAGTCCACTTAAGCCGGCCAATTTGCTTAAAGTATCAGGATTTTCGAGGTCCTCTTTCTCGAGCCGAATCATGAAGGAACGAGCTACGCGGTAGGAATAGGAACTGATATCTACTGTTCTTACTCTCGTTCTTCCTGTCTGAGGATCCCGAATTTGCTCAAAGGGTATGGGGTTAAGTTTACCTTCAACGATGCTTATCAGGGCCCCTTTTTGCTGGTTCTTCATGCTGTATTCGTTACTCAGGAGATATTCCACTGCTCCAAAGCCGAGTTCTCTTGTGTATTCTATGTCAAAAGCGTTCGGAGGTGCACAGCGCAACTCATACCCGATATCTTTGGTCACAATGGTAATTTTTTCTCCACGTTCTTTGAACCTCCGTTCGATTTCGCTTTTTAGGAGTTCGCCAAGTGGTACTTCGGCGAGCCTTACGTGACCATGAGGATCTCGAGGTACAGATTTACCAAGAATCTTTTCGATTTCCTCGACACTTCCAAACTTAAGTGCTACTCCTTCGGCAATGATAGCTATTCCATCTTTTCTTCCCAGCAATTTCCTTTTGACCATAGCTCCTTCCAATATGTCGCAAACATCTTCCACTTTTATATTCTGTTGACCAAATTCTTCAGGTATTATGGTTAAAGTTGCTCCTGCGGATTTTCCTACTCCCAGGGCAAGGTGGCCCGCTGATCGACCCATCATTACCACAAAATACCAGCGGTTGGTGGTTTTTGCGTCTTCCATAAGGTTTTTGACCAGTTGGGTAGCCAGATCTCTTGCGGTCTGGAAGCCAAAAGTAGGCATATTGCCCGGAAGTGGTAGATCGTTATCGATGGTCTTGGGAACGTGAGCTGTTAGGAGCGCACCCTGCATTTCTGAATCCAGGATGCTGGCACTGTAGGCAGTATCGTCGCCCCCAATGGTAACCAGGTAACTTATTCCCAAGGTTTTCATTGCTTTTTTAACGTTGGCTACTTTTTCAGAATCTATTTTCCCTGCTTTTACCAGGCTGTCTCGAGCGGTGCGCAAAATGGAGCCTCCCTGGAGGTGAATACGGGAGACATCTTTTATCTCCAGTTTTACGGTATGCTGCTCAGGATCGAAGGAAGGGCTGGATATCCATTTAAAGCCATCGTATATACCAATTACTTCGAGGCCCCTTAAATTTGCAGCAATGGCTACTGAGCCTATGACACCATTGATTCCTGGCGCTGGACCTCCTCCCACCAAAATACCCAGTCTCTTTTTGTGCTCCATTGTGGAACCTCCTTCTCTTGTCAAAATTGGCATGTAAAATTTTAGGTTTCTGACTTTATGAGAAAAGATATCAGAAAAGCTATTGCCGGTCAACTCGAGCTGTTGAGGCCATTAGAAGCAGGCCAAAGCTAAATTTTCACTTCAAATTCTCGAAACGTTACTGGATTACCGTTCATCGATTGTTAACAGACGTTGAATCCATTCTCTGTGAATTTCAAAAAGGTTTGGAGGCAACCTATCCAGTGGGAAGAAATCAGCTTTTTCAATTTCTTCTCCATCGGGATAGGGTTTATCATTAAGAGCTTTGCACTTATAAACCACCACTACGAACTGAAAGGGTTTCCCCAGTTCTTTTGCAAAAACCAGTTTTTCAGGGTCTGTGAACACACCCTTGCAGGTTGCCGATGCGGGGTCAATATTAATTCCCGTTTCTTCGCAAATTTCCCGCTGTAAGCATTCAGTCAGCGTTTCGCCTATCTCCATTGTTCCAGTCGGCAACCCCCACTTTTTGCTGTCTTTCTTGAGGACAAGAAGTATCCGCTTTTTGCAATCAAAAACCATGCTGCAAGTGGCAACTTTTATACCATCGGGAAGGACTTGAAAGGCTTTATCTCGGCGTGCCAGCTCCTCAACCCTTTTTTTCTCAAGCTCTTTGAAACTTTTGATCCAGAGTTCTGGATTTCGCGGGTCTCTCCTGGATGAGAAGTGTCTAAAGCGCTGAGCCACCAGTATAGCTGGTATGCCCATCCAGTGGGCGCCAATTATGTCAGTTTGAGGGTTATCGCCGATTACCACACAACGCAGGTTTTTGGAAGGAAGGCTTTCCAGGGCTACTAGAAAGAAGAATGGATTGGGCTTGCCCAAATAAATAGCTCTGAAGGAGGTTATTTTTTCGAGAACTTCTGCAATTATACCTGTGGTTGGAATGACTCCTTCGGCAGAGCTAAACTGATAGTCAGGATTGGTTGCTATTAATGGAACGCCTCTCTTGATAAGGTTAGCTGCTTTCTTTATTTCCTTGAAAGAAATTTTTTCGTCGAAACCAGCTACCACTGCCTGTGGCATTTGTTGAGTGATTTTAATATTCGCTTCGAACAGTTCCCTTTTTAATTCTTGGCTCCCTAAGAGATATATTTTGTCCAGTTTTTGGAGTTTAAGAAATATTTTGAGAATCAGATCAGGGCTGATGATTTCTTCCAGAGTGGTTTCTATTCCTAGGTTTTGAAGTTTTGAGTGCATCGATTTTCTGGAATAGCGTGGATTGTTGCTTAATAAGCGAAGTGTTTTCCCTGCCTTGCGTATTTGAGGTATTATTTCGCGTGCTTGGCGTTGCAGGATTTTATTGTATATGATCCCATCTAAGCTTATCAGGAAAGTGTCAAAAAAATCCAGTACATTTCTCATAACTAAAGCAATACACGATTTACTCTTTTAAGTCAAAAAACAACCAACGAGGCAAGGTGCTTTGCAGAAAAAACCGGGTTGCAGGTCCACTTTTGAGAAGATGGTGCCGGGCGCGGGATTTGAACCCGCACGGGCAAAAACCCACTACCCCCTCAAGATAGCGTGTCTTCCTGTTCCACCAGCCCGGCTTTATCGCGAAGCAATTATAGCAAGTAAAGGCGATATCGTCAATCTTTATGAATGAAAGATGGTAGTAAAATTTGAAGATTTACTTTGCCCTCCTTGTGAAGCTTGAAGCGCCAGGATCCGTTCCTTTTTTGTATTTTGTAGGATTCTTCTAATCAAAACAAAAGCATTCCTCGACTCTCTTCAAGCGTTTTTAGGCTAGTAGGAAGCCCCCGGATCATTCTCCAGGTCTTTCATAATCGAAAAAAATTCATGTAAGGGAGTTTTTGGTCTTGATTTTTGTGGCCGAGGTTTCTGGGGTATTTTAAACTTAAAAATTTTTCTATTATCTTGTGCCGTATATTTAAAAGAAGAAACCGCGTTTCTTCGTGTTCGGTATTTTTAGTTTTGAATAAAAAGCCGGGGAAGGTGGCAATCTGTGTGCTCTTTCCAGAAAACTTTCAGCGCTTTCAAAAGTTAGGACTTTGATGTTTTCTTTTTTTAAAAGTGGGCAACAGTATTGGTAATTTCGGTTTCGTCTTCAATTAAAGACTTCCATTTTGGATAATGAGGTTAGTTCACACAGCACAGCTTTTTACTATGTTTAAATTATAATGGTTTAGGTTAAAATTGTTTTGAAGATTTTTAAAGCGGTTTTGATTTTTTGAAAGGAGGTTGGTTTCGTGAAGCAAACTTTTGGTCTGATCGTGGGTAATCGAGGATTCTTTCCTGATGTTCTGGCAAAGGAAGGTAGAGAAAAGATTCTCAAGGTGCTTGAGAACATGGGCTACGGAGTGATAACCCTTACTCCTGAGGACACCAAATTCGGGACAGTGGAGACTTGGGAGGACGCTCAGAAGTGTGCTCGCCTTTTTGAAGAGCATCGTAACGAGATTTCAGGGGTTATCGTTACTCTCCCCAATTTTGGCGACGAAAAAGGTGTTGCTTACGCTCTTCGCTTTTCAGGACTCCGAGTACCGGTTCTGGTTCATGCCTTTCCTGACCGAAACGATGCTATGGATATTAGTCGGCGCAGAGATAGTTTTTGTGGAAAGCTGTCTGTGTGTAACAATTTGAGACAGTTTGGAATTCCCTTTTCGTTGACCACCCAGCATACCGAGGATCCGGATAGCGATCTTTTTAAAGAAGATGTGAGCTGGTTTGCTTCAGTATGTCGAGTTGTTAACGGCTTTAAAAACCTGAAAGCAGGAGCTATTGGTGCAAGACCCAACGCTTTTAATACGGTGCGTTTTTCGGAAAAAATACTCGAAAGCAATGGTATTTCGGTCGAAGTAGTCGATCTTTCCGAAATTTTAGCTAAAGTTGGAAAGCTTGAAGACAAGGATTCCAAGGTGCTGGCAGGGGTTAAAGAAATTAAAGACTACATTGACACCACAGGTGTTCCTGAGGAAGCCCTGGTTAAGATGGCTAAATTGCGGCTGGTTCTTAAGGAATGGATTGAGAAAACCGGGGTGTCTCTTATTTCCTTCCAGTGCTGGACTTCCATCCAGGAGAACCTGGGGATTATGCCCTGTGCGGTCATGAGCATGCTCAGCGAAGGCCTGGTTCCTGCTGCCTGTGAAGTTGATTTAACGGGCGGATTGGCCATGTATGCACTGCAGCTGGCTTCCGGTAAGCCCTCTGCTCTGGTGGACTGGAATAACAATTTTGACGATGATCCGGATAAAGCTGTGCTTTTCCACTGCAGCAATTTCCCCAAATCACTACTTCAAAATCCTCGTATGGGTTATGGAGATATAATCTCTTCTTCCGCAGTTCCTAAAGAACAGGCTTATGGTACCTGCTATGGCAAGATTCCTGCTGGTCCGGTAACTATCAGTCGCCTGGCTACTGATGATGTTTCTGGAAAGATAATCGGTTACGTGGCTGAGGGAGAAATCACAGAGGACGCAATTGAGACCTTTGGTGGTTGGGGTGTAATAAAGATTGAAAACCTGCAGGATCTTCTATATGTTATATGCGATAACGGCTTTGAGCATCACGCTGCCATAAACCTCTCTTGGGTAGCAGATGCTCTGGTCGAGGCCTTTGATAAATATCTTGGATTTGATATCTACTGGCACAATGCGGTATAAGGGCTAAAGAGTACATCACCGGGTAGGGTATACCCTACCCGGTGATAATAAGCATTCCCAGGAAAATTAAAGTGCCCACAGTTGCTACATAGAGCGGTACAAATTGCTCTACGAAACGTACCCACAGAAGATGGACGCCAAACATTACTACCACGCCAATGAACACTCGATCCCAGAGATTACTTTTAAAAGGTAAGATTCGCATTTAGTTTCACCTCTTAATCCTTGACCGCTCCAAAAGTAAGGCCTGCGATTATATGCTTTTGGGCAATACCTATAAATACTACAGCGGGTATTAAGCAAACCACTGAAACCGCAGCCATTTCTCCCCAATTGGTGCCGATAACAGTAACGAACTCAGCCAGGCCTGTAGTAATGGTTCGGGCATTAACGCTGGTTAATATGGATGCAAAAAGATATTCATTCCAGGCAAAAATCCAGGTAAGTATTGCAGTTACCATTATTCCCGGTTTGGCAAGAGGAAGGATAATGTGAGTTAGCACTCCCCACAGGGAACAGCCATCAATTAACGCTGCCTCATCCAGTTCTTTAGGAATGGAATCCATCATTCCTTTAAGTAACCATATGGCAAAAGGAAGGTTAAAAATACAGTAGAGCAAGATCATTCCCAGTTTGGTATCTCTTAGGCCTACTCTGTTAAAGATGAGGAAGAAGGGAACAATAAATACTGCAGGTGGAGCCATACGGTTGGTTATGGTCCAGAAGAAAACGTTGTTAGAACCTGGTATGCGAAAACGAGAGAAAGAATAGGTTGCTAAAACGGCAAGCGCAATAACCAGGGCTGTATTTCCCGAAGAAATAACCAGGGAGTTGAGAAGGTATCTTCCATAGATGTCTTTGAAAAAAGGACGATAATAGTTCATGGCGTAGAAGGAGGTTTGTATGAGTCGTGGTCCGCTGAAAACTTCCAGCTTGGTTCGGGCAGATACCACGAACATCCAGTAAATGGGGAAAAGAGTTGCTACGGCAATGATGATGGAAATAACATATATTAACAACAATCTCAAGCTCTTTTTGGTCATCTATGAAGCCTCCTGTGAGGAAGATATGAAGGTCAGGAGTAGCCAGCACATTACAATGGTCAGATAAAGCAGGAATAAAGACATCGCGGAACTATAGCCGTATTCCATAGATTGGAGAACCAGGCGCACCAGATGGATACTTACATAACGAGTTGCTGTTCCTGGACCACCGCTGGTTAGCATCCATACTTCGTCAAATATTCTGAAGGTGTCCATAATTCTTATAAAAAGGGTTGTTAGAAGGACCGGCTTAAGAAGGGGTAAAGTTACGTAGCGGAAGGTTTGCCAGCGGTTAGCTCCATCTACCACCGCAGCTTCGTAGGGTTGTTTAGGAAGACTCGATAAGCCGGCCATTAAAGCAAGGGTTACAAAAGGTGTCCAGTGCCAGACATCAACAAAGATAGTGGTGAAAAAAGCTTGGGAAGCGTTAACTCCTATATTGTAGTCAATCCCTGCTTTTCTTAAATAAAATGGTATTGGTCCAATATCAGGATTGGTGAGTAAAACCCACATACTTCCAATGCTAATTGGAGCCATAGCCAGAGGGAGAGTCATTATGGTTCGAAAAAGACCTTTTCCTTTAAATTCAAAGGTTAACAGGTTTGCTATCAGCAAACCAAGAGGCATTTCTATAGCACAGCAAAGCACTACAAAAGTGAGTCCTAAGCGTAGGGATTTCAGGAAGTCCTGGTCGAACATCAGTTTCCTGAAGTTGTTGAACCCAGTGTAAACCATTCCCATTCTTGAGAACACATTGTACTTGAAAACACTGAGATAAATAATATATAAAATTGGAATAACGCCAATTAGAATCATCAAAGCGAGCGTGGGGGCGATGAGCCCCCACGCTTGTGCCTTGTTCTCTCTCACTGCCCTGCCTCCATCAGTAGCCAAATTCTTCCATAAGCTGGTCTACTTCTTGAGCAAGGTTGTCAAGAGCTTCTTCTGGGGAGACTTCTCCAGCTACTGCTTTGGAAACCCACTTGAGGTAAAGTTCATTCAGTGGCCGATGCATGGAAAGAGGAGGAGCGCCGGCAAAGAGGTGGCCTTGTTCTTTCAACAATGTGAAGTAACCGCCCATTTTGGAATCCAGCTCTTTAATGAGAGGGTCTTCGAAGGTAGATTTACGCACCACACGAGTGGCCAGCTTAGCGAATTCTGCTTGCCATTCCTTGCGGGCACACCACTGAATGAAGAGCCAGGCTGCCTCCTTGTTTTTAGCGCTGTGGGGTATTCCAAGAGCTCCACCGTCGTAGTATCCGATGTAACCCTTACCTGCCTTGGCTTCTTCAAGTACTCCGGGTGCCGTAGGCGGAAGTGCCACTCCAATTTTACCGATTACCGCAGACCTGGTGGGATCAGTTGCCAGCCAGCCTAAGTTCTCAAGGTAGATCAAACCTTGAGCGATTTTGCCAGCCCCAAAGACAGCAGCAGTTTCGTCCCAGGTGTAGGTACGCACACCACGAGGTGCATACTGAAGCATGTCGACATACCATTTGAAAGCCTTCTTAGCCTGTTCGCTATTTAGGGTTCCACCTTTGTCTACGCTAGCTCGCATGGTTTCCAGGTTTATACCCCAGTTGTAGATGCCCCAAGCTGGCCAGATACTTTCACACATTTCATAAGCCACACAGGGGTGAGTTTTGGCCTGTGCAACATGGCCGTAAAGTTCCATACCCTTCTCTTTACCGTATTCTGTAAAGAACTTAGCTATGTCGGTGTACTGGTCCCAATTGGTGGGTACGGCGAGGTCGTATCCATACTTTTCTTTAAAGGCTTTTTGGATTTCGGGATCTTCAAACAGGTCTTTGCGGTAGATGTAAGATTTAAGAAAAGCTTCAAAGGGAATGGCAAAAACGTTTCCTTCGGCATCCTTGAAGTAGTTGATGAAACTGGTGAAATCTTCAAGGTCAAAGTTAGGTTCGGTTATTTCGGAGTTCTGAATGAAAGGAGTGAGATTAGTTAACCAGCCCTGGTCCAAATAGGCATAGATTATGTCCTGTTCAACATATATAAAATCGTATATTCCCGCTCCAGACTGCAAGTCCTGGATAGACTTATTGTACATTTCGTCCCAGGAAGTTACTTCAAATTGCACTTTAATACCGGTGAGTTTTTCAAATTCTGGAGCTGCCACCTCTACCATAGTTTTTGAAGGAGGTGTGCTTTCCGAAATACCCTTGATGACTACTCCTTTGTAAGGTTCAGCTGCTTTTTGCCACCACTCTGGATTGGCAACCTCTGCACAGGCTAACCCCCCTACTGCAAGCACCAACGAAACAATTGTTAACACAACGATTACCCTACGCATTCTTTCAACCTCCTTGTTTTTAGGGTTTTTGGATATTCAGGGTGCTAAAATTTTTCAGTAGCACCCTCCCGAAGATTACTCTCTATTTATCACCTCCTCACCATATGGTATAACCTCCGTCCATCACTAAAACGCTTCCTGTTATATACGAAGAAGCCGGAGAGGCCAGAAACACGCATGGTCCTTTAATTTCCTCTGGCTTACCGAGTCTACCCATAGGGGTTAATTGTTTCCATATGCGTGCATATTCGGGATAGCTTTTAAGAAGCTCGGCAACCAGCTTGGTTTCCATGTATCCGGGGGCAATAGTGTTGACCCTTACATTGTACTTAACCCATTCTGAGGCCAGGGATTTGGTAAGCATTATCACTCCACCCTTGGAAGCGTTGTAGTGGGATTGAGGCTGGGGAGTGTTAACTATCAAACCTGACATTGAAGAAATGGTGATGATACTTCCTTTTCTGCGCTTGATCATTTCTTTACCCACTGCTTGGCAGCACAGAAAGGTACCAGTAAGATTAACGTCAATTACCCTTTTCCAGTCTTCTTCGCTCATTTCTTCAGCCTTTCTCCACTGCCCTATACCTGCAGAGGTAACCAGGATGTCTATTTTATTAAAGTAGGACAAAGTCTGATTAACCATCTCCTCAACCTGCTCTTTACTGGTAACGTCAACTTGAAGAGCCAGTGAATCCCTGTCTAACTCTTTGATTTCGGAAGCAGTTTTTTGGGCGGTCTCCACGTCCAGGTCGGCAATTACTATGTGTGCACCTGCCTCTGCAAGCCCCATAGCCATTTCTTTACCCAGACCCTGGGCACCACCGGTTACGATGGCCACTTCTTCCTGGAGAGAAAAAAGCTCTGCAATCGTCATGTAGCATCCTCCTTGAGTAGCTGGTTGGGAAAGAGACTGGTCGGGGCGAGCCGACTTGAACGGCCGACCTTTCGCACCCCAAGCGAACGCGCTAACCAGGCTGCGCCACGCCCCGATCCCTATAAACTTTATAGCAGAGAGTTTCATCTTTTGTCAATAGCGAAACAATCTCCCATCGGCCGATTCTTTGATGAGACCCTTGATTTCCATAGAAAGGATGATCTTATAAAAATTACCTTCTTCAAACTTACTTTGAAGTATAAGTTCTTCTTTGTGTATGCCATCGGAGGGTATGAGTTGTAGTAGTTTTTCCTCTGTGGGGGTAGGTTTTTCTGAGGGCGCATCTTTTCTTGCTGTTTCATGAGGTAAGCCGAAAAAGTCATGGATGCTTGTTTCAGAAATTACAGGATGTGCACCCTGAGCTATGAGGAGATTGCTTCCTTCGCAGGTTCTGGAAAATATTGAACCCGGCACAGCCAGCACTTCTCTACCCTGTTCTAATGCAAAATCAACGGTGATCATGGTACCGCTTTTAATAGGAGCTTCTACAACCAGCACTCCGTGAGATAGTCCACTGATAATTCTGTTTCTTTGTGGAAAATTTTCCCTTGAGGGCTTTGTAGAAGGAGGATATTCTGAAATCAAAAGACCTCCTTTTTCAAGAATTTCCTGGGCAAGCTTCCTGTGTATGCGAGGATAGAGATTGTCAAAACCTGAGCCTAAAACTCCAATGGTGGGTGTATTTCCATCTATTGCTCCACGATGAGCTTCTCCATCTATGCCTGTAGCCAGACCGCTTACTACCACTATCCCACTTTCTGCGGCTGACCTGGATATAATGTGGGCAACTTTAAGGCCATAAGGAGTTGGTTTTCTGGTGCCAATTATGGCTAAGAAGTGCTTAAAGTCCCTGAACCGAAAATTCCCCTTGCAATAAAGAACGTAAGGGGGATGGTCAATTTCCTTTAAAAGCGAAGGATAATGATCGTGGTCTTCCAGAGTTAGTATCTGTATTTCTTTAGAAATTATTTTACGATACAGGTTTTCTGGTTTAATCTCTTTTCTTTGCTGGGTTATTTGGTGGGCCAGCCTCTCACCCAAAATGAAAGCTGTTTCTTTTTCCGAAGCTTTCCAGGCATCGCAGGCACTACCGAAGTGGGAAAGGAGCTTTGCAAAGCGATTTGGGCCTATACCTCTGATATGACTGAAAGCTACCCAGTGGGCCCTTTCCAGCTCGTCCATAGTTTAATACTCCAGACGTTTTTTATCAAGCATGCGATATTGAATAGCTTCGGCGACGTGGTGTTCTTGAATGCATTCTTTATCCTCGAGGTCGGCTATGGTTCGAGCAACTTTGAGAGTGCGGTGATACGCTCGAGCACTAAAGTCGAGCCTGTCGACTGCATCTTTTAAAAGCTTTATTGCCCCGCTTTCCGCGGCGCAGTATTTCTTGATCTGGCGGGGGTTCATTTCTGCATTGAGAGAGATGTTCTCTTTTTTAAAGCGCTCTTTTTGAATTTCTCTTGCCTTTTCGACTTTCTCGCGTGCTTCTGAGGAAGAACACTCGTTATTTTCAGAAATAATTTCTTCAAAATCTAACCTGGGTATTTCTATTTGTAAGTCTATGCGGTCCATTATGGGACCGGAAAGTTTATTTCGATAGCGAAGTATCTGTTGATAAGAACAGGTGCAATGCTTTTTGCTATCTCCAAAAAAACCGCATGGACAGGGGTTACAAGCGGCCACAAGAATAAACCTGGCTGGAAAAGTTATAGTCATATTAGCTCGTGATATGGTTATTCTTCCCCGCTCCAGGGGTTCTCGTAGGGCTTCCAGTGCATTTCTTTTAAACTCCAGTATTTCATCGAGAAATAGTACTCCGTGATGGGCCAGGCTTATTTCGCCGGGTTTTGGCCACTGACCTCCTCCGATAAGAGCTGCATCTGATATGGTGTGGTGGGGAGATCTAAAGGGGCGATAGGTTATCAGAGGAGCTTTATTCTCTGAAAGACCAGCTATGCTATGGATTTTGGTTATTTCGATAGCTTCTTCCAGGTTCGGTACGGGAAGGATTGAAGCTAGAGCTTTGGCCAGCATGGTTTTTCCGGTTCCTGGTGGTCCCATCATTAAAAGATGGTGTCCTCCTGCAGCACAAACTTGCAAGGCTCTTTTCCCTCTTTTTTGTCCCTTTATGTCTTTCAGGTCCAGTGTAAAATCAAATTTTTGAGAAAAATCATGTTTTAAAATGCTTTCTTTTTTGACTACTTCTTTGCCTTCAAGAAAAGCACAGGTATGTGTCAAAGACTTTAGTCCAAATACCGCCGGATTCTCAAAAAGAGCCGCTTCTTTTGCGTTGTCTTTAGGCAATATTAGTTGAAACGGCTGGTTGTTTTTAGAAAAAAAGTGAGCAATAGAGAGAACACCTCTTACTGGCTTTAGCTCTCCTGATAGAGATAATTCTCCAAGAAAGATTTTGGAGTTTTCTTGGTCGAAATCTATTTGCTTGCTGGCTTTGAGAATACCCAGGGCTATTGCCAGGTCAAAATCGCTTCCTGTTTTTTTGAGGGATGCTGGTGCCAGATTCACAGTTATCCGGCGAGCCGGGAATGAGAATTGAGAGTTCTTGATGGCACTACGCACTCTTTCCCTGGCTTCCTGGACAGCGGTATCCGGAAGACCTACTATCTGGAAGGAAGGCATGCCCGAGCTTACATCCACTTCCACCTCTACCAACCTGGCTTCGATTCCCATTACTGTAGCACTCTTTATCCTTGCTAACAAAAGGGTTCACCTCTTTTCAGGTGAGTTAAAAAGCGTTTGGAATACACCGTATGTTGAATTTCTTTCCCTGTTTCTGAATGGAAATAATCCAGAAGCCGAAATCCGTACTTTCGGGATTGAGTCCCCTTTTTACTAAAAAATGGATTGCGGTCCTCCTGATTTTGTTTTGTTTTGAGAGGTTTACTGATTCTTCGGGATTCCCCATTTGAATTGAAGTTCTTAGCTTTACTTCAAAAAAGGCAAAAGTATCACCTTTTTGGGCAATTAAATCTATTTCGCCAAAGGGTGAGCGGTAATTTCTGGCGATGACCTTCATTTTGAGTTTTTTCTTAACCCATCTATTGGCTATTGTTTCCCCAAAGTCGCCTTTTGCTTTTGGTTCCATGGTTTTTGCAAAAAGATTGGCGGTGGCATTTTGTAATGCCCAGTTCGCATATTATTTGGGTATGTATCCTGGTTGCATACCCCTTGTGCTCGCGAAAGCGATATTTTGGGAAAGCGCTGTGGTATAATCCTTGCATCAGTTTGTCTCGGAAGACTTTTGCGACGATGGAGGCTGCTGCCACACTTTGGCTCTTCTGTTCCGCTTTGGGTAGGGCTAAATGGGGTACGGGAATTCCCTTTACCTCCAACCAGTCAGATATTAAAAACTCTAAAGGTCGAGGGAGAACCACCCTGAGAATAGCTTCTCTAAAGACATACAGGTTGGCGGCATTAATACCTAAAATGTCGATAAGTCTTTCGCAAGCCATGCCTATCCCTATGGAAATGGCATGATCACAGATGAAAGAAAAAAGCTTCTCGCGTTTTTGGGGAGAAAGAACTTTGGAATCTTTCAAGAAGGAAAAAGATTTGAAAGGAGGTAGAACAACACAACTAGCAACTAATGGTCCACCAAGTGCTCCCCTGCCGGCTTCATCAACCCCTCCAACAAAGTGATATCCCTTTCTCCACAGCTCTTCTTCAATTTTTACCGCAGAATTCGGATCTTTTGAGGAGGCCAATATACCAAAAAAGCCTTTCCCAAAATGTTCTTTCTGGGCACGTAGCCCCAAAAACGGCTATCGTCGCTATTTCTACTATTATCACCTAACACAAAGTAGCTGTTTTCAGGCACAATGTGCTCTCCTTCTCCATAATATCCTGCTTCATAATAGGTTCTGTTAAACAGATCTCCTTCTAAGGGTTCGCTGTTTACAAAAACTTTTCCATCTTTTATTTCTATATGCTCACCTGGCAATCCAATAACTCTTTTGATGAGGTTTCTTCTTTTGTCTATGGGATAACGAAAAACGACAATGTCACCTCGTGACGGCTCCGTAAACCGATAAATGAACTTGGCTACCAGAACCCTTTCCCCAGGCACCAGCGTGGGGGCCATTGAACTTGAAGGGATGTAGTAGCCTTCTATTACAAAATGACGCACCAGAAGAGCTATAACCAGAGCCCATACTACAGTTTCAATTATTTCTCGCAAGGCAGACTTTTTCTGGGCTTTAGCGTCTCTCTTCAAGGCGAGATTCTTTGGCACTTTTTCCTCTAAGGTAATATAATTTTGCTCGACGTACTTTGCCTCTGCGTAAGACCTCTATTTTTTCTATGCGAGGAGAATACAGGGGAAAGGTTCTCTCTACACCTGTTCCAAAAGACACCTTTCTTACCTTGAAGGTGCGACCAGTGCCTGATCCTCGGACTGAAATGACCAGACCTTCGAATACCTGGATTCTTTCTTTATCACCCTCTACGACCTTAAAATGCACTCTTACTGTGTCACCAGGTTTTATTTCGGGAACTTCTCTTAGATAAGACGCCTCAACACTTTGTATGATTCTCGCTTTATCCATTTCCACTATCTCCTCCCTTTATGTTGTAGCCCGGCTGCGAGACGGGAAATACTATATCATTCTTTCTCTTTTTTTACAAGATTGAGAAGCTCAGGACGCACTTTTTTTGTTTTTTCAAGAGCCTTTTCGTGCCGCCATTTAGCAATGAGCTGGTGATTACCAGAGAGCAAAACTTGAGGGACGGCAAGGTTTTGAAATACTCGGGGTCTGGTAAACTGGGGAGGACCTAAGAGACCACCAGCAAAAGAGTCATACTCTATGGATTCACCGTCTCCAAGTACACCTGGTATAAGCCTGACAACAGCTTCAATGATAACCAGAGCAGGAAGTTCTCCTCCCGATAAGACATAATCCCCAATGGAGATTTCTTCACATTTTAGAAGGTTCAGTATTCTCTCATCTATGCCCTGGTAACGTCCGCATATAAAGAGTAAATGGTTCTCCTTAGCTAATTCCTGAGCTTTTTGTTGATGAAAAACCTTACCCTGTGGACTGGGTAGAATTATTCGAGGAATACTTCGGGTATAACTTTTAATGAAGTTTACTGCTCTGTAAATCGGTTCTGGTTTCAACACCATACCCGGACCACCGCCAAAGGGATAATCATCTACAGTTTGGTGTCGGTCCAGAGCAAACCAGCGCAGGTTGTGAACTTTTATTTTCACCAGATTCTTTTCCTGAGCTTTTTTCAATATGGATGCGCTGGTGTAGTTTTCTATGAGTTCCGGGAAAATGGTAATTACGTCAATCCTCATTCCCAGAAGCCCTCAGGACAGCTTACTATGATGTAGTTTTCTTGAAGGTTGATTTCTCTAACAAATTCCCTGATGAAGGGTACAAGACTCTCTTTTTCTTGGTGTTTAACCACTAAGTAATCATAATTTGGTCCCTCTACGATGTCGGCAACTTCCCCTTTAAACTCATTTTTTTCAAAAACGCGAGCGCCAATTAGTTCAAAATGGTAAAACTCTCCCGCAGGCAGAGGTGGTACTTGATTTCTATCAATGCTGAGCAGCGCTCCCTTAAACTTTTCTACCTGTTCTCTCGTGGTATAGTTTTGAAGACGCACAAACAGAAACCCTTCTTTTTCGCTTCGTATGTCTTCAATTTTCACTTTCAAAGCTTTTCCTTC
Source organism: uncultured Atribacterota bacterium (assembly GCA_964570785.1). Taxonomy (GTDB): domain Bacteria; phylum Atribacterota; class Atribacteria; order Atribacterales; family Thermatribacteraceae; genus Thermatribacter. The sequence continues at coordinate 72,114 of CAZMZG010000001.1, forward strand.
TGGGGTTTCCAGCCAGAGTGCTGCTCCTGGGGTAAAACGTTCAGGGAAAGAAGTAAAGGTGGCAACCTTAAGCCACCCTTTTAGGCCCTGAATTTTAATTATTTCACCTACCACTACCCTGTCCGTTTTTCTGGTAGGCATCTCCGGTCCAAATTATTTTTTATTTATTCAAGTATTTCCACTATGGCCTTTTTCCCGTTTTTAACACAAGCAGCGCGGACAATAGTTCTGATTGCTTTAGCAATTCTTCCCTGTTTACCTATTATTTTGCCCATATCTTCCGGTGCTACTCTAACTTCATATATTACTGATTGTTCCCCTTCAACTTTCGTTACTTTGGCCTGCTCGGGGTTGTCGACCAGGGCTTTAACCAGGTATTCAACCAGTTCTTTCACTGTTTTGTTGCCTCCTCTGCTTTGATGGTGCTTTTAAGAATTGACTGGACTTTAGAGGTTGTTTGTGCTCCTTTGGATATCCAGTATTGAACTCTCTCTAGTTTTAGACCCCATACTGGTGGATTAGCGATCGGGGAATAATTGCCTAAAACTTCTATTGGTTTCCCGTCGCGAGCTTCTTTTGAGTCAGTTACCACGATTCGGTAATAAGGGGCATGTTTTCTGCCAACTCTGGTTAATCTTATCTTAACTGCCACTTTTATCAACGCTCCTTTCTCACTGTGAGGTACTGATGTTTTTTATATTTTCCATCCGAAGATACCCCTTTTGCGCAGGGGTGAAAACTTGCCTTTATGAATCTGCTTCCATAGTTTTTTGAATTCTTCAAATTGCTTAAGCAGCTTGTTCACTTCCTGAACGGAGGTGCCACTTCCCCGGGCTATTCTTTTTTTACGGCTTGCGTTTATTATAGAGGGATTTAGTCTTTCTTGGGGGGTCATAGAACATATAATGGCTTCTACTCTTTTTAGGTTTTTCTCCCCATCTATCTTGGTCAGGTTGCTGCGTAAGCTTCCAGGAAGCATTCCTATCATTTCTTCGAAGGAGGAGACACTGCGTAGTCGTTTAATTTCTTCCAGAAAATCGTTGAGTGTTATTTCCTCTTTTTTCAGTTTTTGGGCAATTTTTTCTTCACTTTCTTTTTCAATGGCTTTTTCTATTTTTTCTATCAGGGTTAGAGTGTCTCCCAAACCCAGAATTCTGCTAGCCATCCTGTCAGGGTGGAAGGTTTCTATCTGTTCCAGTTTTTCTCCTGTGCCTACCAGTTTTACTGGCCACCCAGTTTGGGAGACTATCGAGAGCACAGCTCCTCCCCTAGCATCAGTGTCTACTTTGGTGAGTATTATGCCAGTTGGCTTCACCCATTCTTCGAAGCTTTTCGCCACCTTGACAGCTTCTTGACCGGTTGTTGCGTCCAGGACAAGAAGTGTTTCTTGGAAGTTTTCTTGTTTGACAAGTTCTTTAAGTTCTGCCAGAAGCATTTCTTCAACATGAAGCCTTCCTGCTGTATCCACTATCACGACATCGTTGCTTTTTTGGCGAGCCAGGGCACGAGCTTTTTTAACCACTTCAAGTGGAGATAGTGTTCCCGGCTCATCAAAAAAGCTAATTTGGGCTTGTTGAGCTAAAGTTCTCAACTGCTCCTTGGCTGCTGGACGCCTGGTGTCGGTGGAAACCAGCATAGGAAAGTGGCCCTGTTTTTTAAGTCTCAGAGCAAGCTTAGCGCAGGTGGTGGTTTTTCCAGAACCCTGCAAACCTACGAGAAGTAAGAAAGAAGGCAATGCGGATATGTTAAGATTTTGGGTTTCCCCTCCCAAACATTTGCGAATTTCGTCCCAGAGTATTTTTATGACCATTTCACCTGGGGTTACGCTTTCCAGAACTTCTTTACCCACTGCCCTTTCTTTGACTCTGTTTATCAGTTCTTTGGCAACCTTATAATGAACGTCTGATTCAAGCAGAACCATCCGCAATTCTTTGAGTATGCTTTCTACTTCCTGAGGAGACAGTTTACCTTTACTCCTCAGTTTCTTAAAAATACCAGAAAACTTGTCTACCAAGCTTTCAAACATTTGTCTTTTTCTCTCTTTCTCCTTCTGAATAGTTTCAACCTTTGCTCAAAAAGAACAGATAGATAATAATAGCCCACATCTTTTATGTCAAGGAAAGGCCCTTGCCGTGTTTGCCAAATTTAGTAAACAATGGCTCTTACAAATTCTTCAGGGTCAAAGACAAACAGGTCTTCTATCGCTTCGCCCGTTCCGACCAGTTTTATGGGTAAAGAGAGTTCCTGGTGGATTCTAAAGACAATTCCTCCTTTGGCTTGACTATCCCACTTGGTAAGCGCAATCCCGGTTATGGGAATAAATTTAGCAATGTTTTCAGCTTGCAGGAAAGCATTCTGCCCAGCCAAAGCATCTATTACCAGAAGATTTTCTACGTTAGAAGGGGGTATTTCTCTGGAGATAATTTTAGACAGCTTTTCGAGTTCGCTAAGCAAGTTTTTATTTACGTGAGACCGCCCTGCAGTGTCTACAATGGCCACCGTGTCTCCTCTTTTTTTGATCAGCTGCAGAGCATCAAAAACAGCTGCTCCGGGCTTAGTCCCAGAAGAAAACTTTATTATATTTACTCCTGCACGCTTTGCCCAAACCTCGAGTTGTTCCTGAGCAGCGGCTCTGAAGGTATCGGCTGCGATGAGTGAAACTTTTTCTCCCTGATCCTTGAAAAAACGAGCAAGTTTTCCAGCAAGGGTTGTTTTGCCGGCTCCGTTTATTCCCATTAAGACTATAACTTTGCTTGACTGCAAGCTGGCTGCTGGAAAAAGACGAGCATCGTTTTTTTCTATGATTGAGTACAGTTTCTCGAATAAGCAACTTTGCCAATCTTTATTCTCGGATTTGGTGGTTTGGAGTTCTTCTACTATTTCCATAGCAAGGCGAGGTCCTATATCAGTTTGAATAAGAGCTTCTTCAAGTTTTTCCCAATCTTCTTCGATAATTGTTTCTCGATTCCAGACTGCATTTAAACGTTCTTTTATTTGTTTTTTCATAGAATCGAGATTGTTTAACCACTTTTTAAAAAACCCTTTTGCCGCGCTCACTTTTCATTCCTCCCCCAAGGTGTTTGTATGATTTATATGAGCTTCCGAGTCAATATCTTTGAGGTAGATGGCTTTCGATATACCGTTTTCCATAGTGACACCTATTATTCTCTGGGCTGCTTCCATCACTTCTTCCTGGTGGGTTACTACTATCAGCTGCTTTTGTTGGGCAAAGCTTTGCAGAAGTCTGGCTATTTTTTGGGCATTAAAATGGTCTAAATTGGCATCTGCTTCATCGAGCAACGCAAAAGGCAATCCTGCTGTCTCAAGAAGCGCGAGCACGAAACACAAACTACAGAGAGCTTTTTCGCCGCTTGACAAAAGCATAAAGTCGCGCTCTTTTTTACCTGGTAACTTTATATGGGTTTCGACGCTACTTTTTTTAAGAACAAGGTGTGCTTTACCACCCTCAAAGATCTCTGCAAAGTTTCTTGCAAAGGCTTGCTGTAGTTCTTTCATAAATCTTTCAAAGCGATGGGCACTTATGGTATAACACTTCTGTATTTCGGATTGAGCAAGGGTGATTAATTTTTCAAACCCAAGTATTTGGGTTTTTAGCCATTGTTGTCTTTTCAAAAGGCGTTCCATCTCTTCTATGGCTCCCTGTTTTGGCGAGAGACTGGAAATCACTTGCTGTTTCTTTCTAATCATGCTTTTTAGCTCTTCAGGGGATTGTCGTCTAATTTCTGCTATCTCTTGATTTGTCAGGCTAACGTCATTTACTTCTGCTCTTTCAGTTTCCAGTTCCTGAATTTTTTGGTGTATTTTTTCTTTACGCATTAGAAAATTGTTATAAAGCCTTTCCTGTTTTTGCAATTTCTCTTGTAGAGATCTTATTTTGCTCTGTAAGTTTTTAAGTTCTTCTTTAAGTGCATTCTGTTTTCGTTGCTCTTTTTCGACTGACTCTTTTAACTTTTTAAGCAGTGTCAGGGTTTTTTGGAGCTTGGAATTTTTAGAATGCCAATTAAAGGATACTGTCTGGTTGAAGTTTGCAAACTCAGAATATTTTTTTATCAGTTCTATTTTTTCTTTTAATCTTTCAATCTTTGATAGATAATCCTTCTGGGTTGCGTAGATGTGATCCAGTTCTTGTAATTTCTGCTTCTTCCCGTTTATAGCCTTTTTAATTTGGTTTGTTCTGTCTTGAAGGTTTGCCTCTAATCTTTCAAGTTCTACGAGGCGCTGTTCTTTTAGTTGGAGTTTTTTGGAGGTTTCTCCTTTTTGCTTTTTCCTCTCGAAAGTAAGTTTTTGATACTGTGTTTTCTGACTCAGGAAAAAGTTTAACTTTTCTTCCATTTTGGCGCAATGCAGTTTTTGTTGATGCAGCTTCTGTTCCGCTTTTGCTATCAGGTTTTCTGTGTTTTGTAGCTCTTTCTCCAGGATTCTTTTTCTTTCTTGCAATTTTTCTCTGCGCTTTTTTAATGTAGTCAGGGTTTTCGATTTGTTTCCCTGAAGGACAATTCTTTTGGGAAAAACTACGATTGCTCCACCCAGGATAATGAGGTCTCCTTTGGCAGTTACCAGGTTTGCGCCAGGGAAATTATCGAAACAAGCATTCAGAAAAAATCTGGAGGAGCTTTCATTTCTGAAAGAAGATACAAAACCGGGTGTTAAAAAGAACTTACCCATCTTTTCGGAATTTTGGAGATGCAATAAAGAAGGAGGTAGGGTTTGAAGTTTATCCAGCAACCAGGATATTGCTTCCACGCTTTCTTCTGTAAACCCTTCGCTGCGTAGTTTTTTTGCCAGATTTATGATATGGCCCGCAACTTCCTTTTTTTCCTGGAAAATGTTTAGCCTTTTCCTTACTTTTTCTTCAAGGTTTTTTAGTTGAAATAATTTTCTCAGGAGTCCTTCTTTTTGAGACTTGAGGTTTGAAATCTGTGCGGATTGCTCCAGTATATCCTGTCGTCCTTTTTCAAGGAAACCTTTTGCTCTGGCAATTTCCTCAGATAGAGTCTGTAGTTTTTTTACAGAATTGAAAAATTCGCTATCCAGATTTTTTTGCTGGTTCACCAGAACAGCAACTTTTTCTTGGAGTCTAATCTTGCGTTTTCTTGTAGTGTTCAGAGCCCTGAGGTATCTTCCAAGTTTTTGTTGCAGGATTCCAATTTCTTCAAGTAATTTCGTTTTGTTTTCAGTCGGCTCAAGGTGGGGAAGATTCTTTTCCAGTATCGAAATTTCCTTTTCTACCTCAAGAAGTCTTTTTCTTGTCGAAAGAGCAGTTGCGATAGTTTCTCTTTTCCGGGCAAGATAGATATATAGTTCTCTTTCTAACTCTTCCTTTTTAGCCAAAAGCTTTTCCCGTAAATTGTTAATTCTTTCTATTTTCTGAGAAATGGTTTCTATTTCTTTTTCTTTGATTACGCTTTGCTGATAACTGGAGTTTATTTCTTCTTCCAGGACCTGGTTTTCGAGGAGTATAGTTTTTTGACGACTCATTAAATCTTGGAGGGCTGTTTTTCTGGAAGCAATTTCTTTTTCCAGGTATATTGCCTTGATGAGCTGCAACTCTCGAAACTCTTTTAGATAACGCTTTTCTTCTTCTACCAGAGGCTTAATTTGTTCGATCTGGAACTCTACTTCTTTAGCCCTTTCTCTTAATCTTTGGAATTTTGCTTTGATTTTTTCAAGTTCTGAGCATAGGTTTGTTAATTTTTCTTCCCACTCTTCTACTCCACTTATGCCTTTTAAAAAGTGAAACCTTTCTTCGGGCGATGAATTGAAAAATATTTGAAGCTGTTCTTGTCCAAGAGCCATAATTTTGGTTTTAGAGGAATCTATTCCCCTTCTGGCAAGCTCGCTTCTAAAATCCCTGTACCTCGTGGGTTGTCCATTCAGTAGGTATTCGGAAGTATTGGAGGCAAAAACTCTTCTTCCTATAGAAAATTCGTTTTCAGTGTAGTCAAACACGAACATCTCCACGAAGGCCATGCTCAGAGGAGAACTGGAAGAACCTTGAAAGATAACTTCCTGGCTTTTGGTGGTTCGAAGGAATCTTGGTGGGTTGGCCAGGAGCCAGTTAACGGCGTCAATAATGTTACTTTTGCCAGAACCGTTTGGCCCCACAATAACATTAAGTCCCTTGACGAACTCTATGCGGGTTGGGTTAGCAAAAGACTTAAATCCCTGTAGAAAGAGTTCCTTAATTTGCATGTATGGTGGGTTATTGGAGTCTTTGGTTTTCAGCAACTAAAGTTTCCCAAGCCTGCCTTGCTGCGGCCTGTTCTGCCTTTTTCTTGCTAGGTCCTTCTCCGTAAGCCACAATCTTCCCGTTTATTTTTACCCCTACCAGGTATCTGGGACAGGTTTTATCTTCCTGAACGGTTTCATATTTGGGAATGCATTCCATTTTCTGGAGGCACCACCTCTGGAGCAAGCCCTTGTAGTTCAAAGACAAGAATAAAAACTCCAGGCTTTCTTCTTCCAGGAATATTTTCTCAAGAACCTTTCTGGTAGTTTGGTAGGAACCCGAATCTACAAAGACAGCTCCGACTACTGCTTCCAGCGTGCTGGAAATTATAGAATCTTTCTCTCTGCCGCCACTTTTTTCTTCTCCTTTTCCCAACTTTACAAAACTGCTCAAACCTATTCTGCGTGCTACTTTTGCCAGACACTCTTCGCTGGCCCACTTTGACTTCATTAGCGAAAGCCAGCTCCGGGGTTTGTCATAATTATAAAAAAGGTAGTCGGCTATGAATAAGCCGACCACCGCGTCTCCTAACCACTCAAGTTTATCGTTACATTCCCCGCTTCTGCCTTCCAGAGCTGATTTGTGCTTTAGGGCAGTTTCCAGCCACTTCAGGTTCTTGAACTTGTATCCCAGTTTCTTTTCGAGTCGCGACAAATCATTGCAGAACTGCCCGCTCATGAGCTCTGGGGGTAATCAGCTAATCTTGGATTCTATGTATTCTACAGCTTCTCCAACGGTAGTTATCTTTTCTGCATCTTCGTCCGGGATATCAATGTCGAATTCTTCTTCAAAAGCCATTATGAGTTCTACAATATCCAGAGAATCTGCACCCAGATCGTCTATGAAAGACGCATCGGGGGTCACTTCGTCCTCATCTACACCAAGCTGATCCACAATAATTTCTTTTACTTTGGAGAAAACGTCCATTGTTTACACCTCCTACAGGAGAACTTTGAGGATTTATATTATAACATCAACATACCACCATTAACATGGATGGTTTGCCCTGTAATGTAACCCGAAGCTTTTGAGGCAAGGAAAGCAACTGCTTCTGCAACGTCTTCGGGATATCCACCTCTTCGCATAGGTATCTGGTCTATCCATAACTTTTTGACTTCTTCAGGCAACCTGCGGGTCATATCGGTATCTATAAAACCTGGAGCTACGGCGTTGACAGTTATTCCTCGCGCTGCCACTTCTCTGGCTAAAGATTTGGTAAAGCCAAATATGGCTGCTTTAGCGGTAGAATAGTTGGTTTGTCCCGCATTGCCCATTATGCCCACTACAGAGGAGATGTTTATGATGCGACCATACTTTTGCTTTACCATGTACTTCAAGACTTCTTTAGTAAAATTGTAGGTTCCCTGTAGACAGACCTCGATAACCTTTTGCCAGTCTTCGTCTTTCATTCTCAAGAACAGTCCATCTCTGGTAATGCCGGCATTGTTTACCAGAATGTCTATCCTTCCCCAAGATTTTATTATGTCTTCTATCATTTTTTGTACTTCGTTTCGGTTGGTTACGTCCACGAGATAGCCTTTGGCTTCCATGCCTTCAGAGCGAAATTCTTCTACTGTTTTAGTTATTTCTTCTGGTTGGCCTATATCATTAAAAGCTATCCGAGCTCCATTTTTACCAAGTTTCAGGGCAATTGCCCTGCCTATTCCTCTTCGTCCTCCGGTTATTATGGCTACCTGATTTTCAAAAGCACTCATAATAACTCGCCTCTTTCCAGTACTTCCTTTAAATTCTTGCTTGTATTGGTGAAAGCAACCTCCACATCCGGGTATTGCCTTTTAAGTAGGTTGCCAAGAACCTTTCCGGGCCCTACTTCTATAAATGTTCGATAGTTGCTATGGTAGAGATAGTCAATTATCTCTTTCCAGCGAACCGTGCTGGTCATTTGTTCTATAAGCAATTCTTTAATAATTTGAGGTTCTTCCACGGGCTTAGCAGTAACGTTACTTATATAGGCATATTTTGGTTTTTTTAGGTTTATGTTTTCAAGGAAAGTAGCAAATTTGTTTTTGGCCGGCTTCATAAAAGAAGAGTGAAAGGGAGCGCTAACGCTTAAGGTTACAGCTTTTTTGGCTCCTCGTTCTTTGGCTTTGGATAATATGTTGTTTTCAAGCGCTCTTTCTGAAGATACCACTATTTGGTCTGAGCTATTAATGTTTGCAATTTCTACTGGCCCTTGCTGCGAAAGCTCATCAACCATTTCTTCTACTTCTTTCAATTCAAGACCAATTATTGCTATCATAATACCTGCTTTTGCTTCCATGGCCTCTTGCATCAGCCTTCCTCTTTTGTGCACCAGGAAGACGGCTTCTTCGAAACTAATGCTTTTTGCACAAGCAAGAGCTGAGTACTCTCCCAGACTATGCCCGGCCACCACTTCCGGCTCAAGGGCATGTTCTTCCAGGATTGAAAAAGTTAAAAAACTGGTCGTCAGTATAACGGGCTGGGTATAATAAGTCAAGTTTAACTCTTCTTCAGGACCTTTTAGGGCAAGTTTTAAAAGGTCCTGATTACAGATTTGATTAGCTATTTCAAAAAACTTTTTGGTTTGGGTTGGAAAATCCTCCAAGAAGGTTTTTATCATACCTACTTTTTGGGAGCCCTGACCTGGAAACAGGAATACTCTCTTTTTCATTGGTCTACTACCTCGGCATATAACCTGCTGATGGTTTGCCTACATTCTTCTAAGAGTTCGACGATAATTTCTTTAACAGGTTTTATATTCTTAACCAGCCCTGCTATCTGTCCCATCATTACTGAACCATCCTGGACATCGCCACAGGTAGCCTCTTTTAGTTTGCCAGCGCCAAGCGCTTCTATTTCTTCTCTGGAAGCACCCTGCTTTTCAAGGGCCTCAAACTTGCGGGCAAGCTTGTTTCTGAGGCATCTTACGGGATGCCCCGTGGAGGCTCCGGTTACCACAGTGGAGCGATCTGAAGCTTTTATTATGGCTTCTTTGTAAGCGGGATGTACTTCGCACTCTTCAGAGCATATAAAACGAGTTCCTATTTGAATTCCTTCTGCTCCAAGAGCGAAACATGCCGCCATGCCTCTTCCATCAGCTATTCCTCCCGCTGCAATAACTGGTATGTCCACAGCGTCTACCACTTGAGGTATTAAGCAAAGGGTGGTTATTTCTCCCACGTGACCTCCCGATTCCATTCCTTCTGCAATAACTATTTTTGCACCATTTTTTTGTAAGCGCTTGGCTAAAGATACAGAAGCAACTACAGGAATGGTTATTATTCCAAGTTTCGCAAAATCCTCTATAAGGTGACCAGGGTTACCTGCCCCAGTAGTAATTACAGGGACTCTTTCTTCTTTGGCTACCTTTATTTGTTCCTGGATGTAAGGGGAAAGGAGCATTAAGTTGACTCCAAATGGTTTACTGGTAAGTGATCGAGTTCTGCGTATTTCCGACCTCAACTCTTCTCCAGTCATGTTACCAGTGCCAATAACTCCCAATCCGCCTGCTTCAGATACTGCGGCAACCAACGGAGCGGTGGCTACCCAGGCCATTCCTCCCTGGATAATGGGTACATCGATCCCCAGTATTTCGGTAACTCTCGTTCTCATCTTGCACCTCTTGCCTCTTCAGTGTTGAGTCTGGATAGTCTTTCTCGGATGGCAGGAACTATGCCATTTTCTGCCAGCTCTTTGGCTTTTAAGATTGCACTTTTAATACCTTTTGCTTTTGATTTTCCATGGCATATTAGGCAGACCCCTTCCACTCCAAGCAATGGTGCTCCGCCATACTCACTCCAATCAAAAGCTTTCCAGGCTTCCTGGATTTTAACCACTGAGGCTGGTTCTCTAATATTTTCCCGCATAATCCTGAAAATTAACTCTATAATTCCCTCTCCAAACTTAAGCAGTGCGTTGCCCGTGAAGCCGTCACAAACCACAACATTTGC
>CAZMZG010000002.1:0-75155 GCA_964570785.1 uncultured Atribacterota bacterium
CTTCCTTGAAGAGCCCTTCTCCTGCGAGATAAAAGTTGAAGAACAGAGCTTGGGCTGGATGGGGAAACTCAACAGCGAACTTATAAAGAAGCTCGACTTTTGGGGAAGTATTTTTGTCTGCGAGATTTCCCTGGAAGAACTATTTGCATTATCCAAACCTGAAGAAGAATTCAAGCTGCGAGAGATACCAACTTTCCCAGCGGCTTATCGAGACATTTCTCTGGTAACCGACACTGACATATCGTGGCAGAAAATTCAGAGGACAATTAAAGCAAAAATAACTTCAGAAGCTATTCCGGTCGAAAAGATAGAAATTTTTGATCTTTTCCAGGGCAAGCCTCTCCCACCAGATAAAAAGGGAGTTTCTGTCCGAATTGTTTTTCGTTCACCCCAAAAAACGCTTGATGAAACAGAAGTTGAAGAATGGATTTTAAAAATCAAAAGTGAATTGAAACGGACAAAGGGGGTAAAACTGAGGGAGGAACTCACGACATTTGATCAGTGATTGGTACACCCTGATTGGATTAAGCATCATCTTGCTGAACATCGTTGTAAGTTCAGTCCGGGGGTTCAGTAGGGAATTTTTGAGTTTGTGCGGAGTGATCGTTGGAGCAATCCTGGGGCTAAGATGGGGAGCTCAAGTTGCTGGTTTTTTGTTACCCATAAACAGTGGTTTATTACTGTTAATAGTTGGTTTTTTACTGCTTTTTCTACCCAGTGTTTTCGTGTTTTCCTGGGTTGGAATCCACTTTAGAACCCTCTTTAAAACTCTGGGTGTTACCTGGGTCGACTCTTTACTAGGAATACCGATTGGAATAATCAAGGGTATCCTTTGGGTTATAATCATAACGGTATTGATATCAAACTTTCAATTTTTGAACTTCCTTGATAGAGGAGTCAAAAACTCCTTCCTGTATAAAGAAATAACCAGGCCTTCGATAACTTATCTATACTCCTGGACTATACAGATACCAAACACTGAATTTTTACAGGATTTACTTCAAAAGGGTCTGAAAGAAGAAAATGAGAGAGCTTTCCCAAGAGGTTTTGAAGAGTTTTGATTTCCATAAAATAATTGAGAAACTTTCTAAAACGTGCAGTTGTGGCTTAACCCGGGAGTGGGTAGAGCAAATTAAGCCCCTGGCTTCAGGCAAAGAGATTGCCCAGAGCTTACAGGAAGTCAAAGAATGCGTGGAAATGTTAACCTTCGATACTCGCCTGGAGTTCGATCATCTCGAAGATTTACGAGAAATCCTGAAAAAACTTTCCAAAGAAAAAAGCATCTTACGCCCTGAAGAGTTAGTCCAGATACTCCGCCTTTCAAGCATAGCATCTCACTTAAAAAATACTGTTAGATCCCTATTCCTTGGCGAGAAGTATCCTTCTTTAAAAAAGTACTTTCAAAAAATTGATGACCTGAGTGAAGTCAGAAGAGAACTTGAAAAAACGGTCTCTCCTGAAGGCAACATTCTGGATACAGCGAGCCCCAACCTGCTCAAAATTAGAACCAGAATCCAGCGTCTTCAGGCAGAAATAGACCAGTTGATGAGAAACCTAGTCCGACATTATTATGAGAAAAAAGTGCTACAAGAAGCAACTCATACCATTCGTAGAGGAAGATACGTTATACCCGTAAAAGCAAGCCGAGCTTCAAAAATTCAGGGAATCATTATAGATTCTTCTTCGAGTGGCTCAACTGTCTTTGTCGAGCCTCAACCCATTCTGCGCCTTAATAACCAGATCGAAATTCTTCGTTCTCAAGAACAAGAAGAAATATTGCAAATACTCAGCCGGGTTTCTGATCTATTACGTACCCACCTTGAAGAAATTCAGCGCAGCTTTTACAACCTGGCTAAGCTTGATTTCATCAGAGCCAAAGCGCTACTTACTCGCACCTGGAAAGGCAATGTTCCAGAAACGGCCAAAAATCAGCTAAAAATCAAAGAGGGCAGACACCCTCTCCTGGGAGAAAAAGCTGTCCCTTTTGACATCTCTATAAATTCATCACAACCAGCCATCGTGGTAAGCGGACCCAACGCGGGAGGAAAAACTGTCCTTATTAAGGCCCTGGCTATGAATGTATATCTCACTCACTGTGGTATTCCACCAGCTGTCGAGGAAGGCTCAGTTATTCCTTTGCTCGACGAAATGTACGTTGACATAGGAGATCACCAGAACTTAGAAAACAACCTGAGCACTTTTACTTCCAGGATGTCCAAGCTAAAAGAAGCTATATCTCAACTAAAATCCGATTCCCTCTTTCTCATCGACGAAATAGGAAGTGGTACTGACCCTGAAGAAGGTTCTGCGCTGGGTATTGCTCTCTTAGAATTCCTGACCGAAAAGGGTATCCTCTGTGTAGCTACTACACATCTTCCTAAAATCAAGTTTGCTTTTGACAAAAATCCCAAAATTAAACCCGCATCTCTGGAATTTGACCCTGTCACCCTTCAACCAACCTTCCGGCTTAAGACAGGGAAAGTGGGCAGTAGTTTCGGTATTAAGGTAGCTGAGCTCATAGGAATGCCTGAGGAAATTATAGAGAGAGCGGTACAGAAAATAGAGCATGATTACCTGGTAGTCAACAACCTTCTCTTGTCGCTTGAAAAAAGAGAAAAAGAAGTAGAAGAAACCTTGGCAAGGCTCCGGGAGAAAGAAGCAGAGCTGATTAGTAAGGAACAAGAATTGCTCTCGCTTCAAAAAGAACTTGAAAAAAAGAAAAAAGAAGCGTTAGCAGAATTCACTTCTGCAATGCAAGAATATTTCCAGAAAATACAGAAGGAAATAGCCAGTAAAGTAGGTCAACTGAGAAAAGAAAGCTCTTTAAACGAAGCCACCTATCAGGAACTCAAAGAGGTAATGACCCAGGGCAAAAATTATCTTCAAACCCTCCAAGGCGATTTTGAGAAAAGAAAAAAGCCCTATATCCCAGAAAAAGAAGAAAACGTCTATCTCCCCGATTTTAAAACGTGGGGCAAGGTAGTTTCCGTGAATCCAAAGAAAAAGAAAGCAGTTGTGGAAGTTAAGGGTCAAAAGATAAAAGTCCCCTTAGATAAAATAGTAAAAACTGATCAGAAAAGTACAGATCAGGAAGAAGCCATTCAGAGTTGCTCTCCAGTAAGGATATCCGTTCCTTCAAAAAAGACCATTACCAACGAACTGGAAATAAGAAAACTCACCCAGCAGGAAGCTCTTATGGAACTTGAAAAATACCTGGACCGGGCCCTTGTTGCTGGTTTTAAAACCGTATACATAATTCACGGTAAGGGAGAAGGTATTTTGCGTAAAATCACCCATGAATACCTAAAACAGCAACCATTTGTAGAAAGTTTCCGCACCGGGACTCCCCAAGAGGGTGGTTTGGGAGTAACTGTGGTGAAACTTAAGTAAGCTTCTAATCAGTGCTTCTGATTGCAAACAAAAGCTGGTTCTGTACCTTCCTTGAAAGCGACTTTTACCCTGGGGCAGCCAGAAGAAGGAAGAAGACCACTTTCGGCGCAAACCTCCAGCTCCACCACCCCGGAAGGCTTGGCAAAGCCCTTGACTGGCAAATCCTGGTGATAGGCTTCCATAATTTCTTTGAAAATAGGAGCAGCAACTACTCCTCCCGTCCTGCTCGGGCCAAGAGGAGTGCGGTCATCGTTACCGAGGAAAACTCCACAAACCAGCTGAGGAGAGAACCCGATAAACCAGGCATCAATATAATCTTCGGTAGTCCCTGTTTTCCCGCCAGCTGGCCTGCCAAAATAAGCCCGTTTACCAGTACCCCTCAGAAGGATCCCTTCCATAAGCCGGGCCATAATATAAGCAGTTTGAGGAGAAATAGCCTGCCTGATCGAAGGTGAGCCAGAATAAATCACCCTACCGTCGAAATCCTCAACCCTGAGTATGGCTACAGGTTGAGGAACTTTCCCCTGGTTAGCAAAAGCACTGTAAGCTTTCACCAGCTCAAGAAGTGTCACTTCAGAAGTTCCCAACGCCAGGGAAAGGTCCTTACGCAACGGACTCTGTATCCCCATTCTCCTCGCATACTCGATGACTTTGTTGATACCAACTTCCTGAAGAAGCTTAATAGCCACGATATTGATTGATTTCTCAAGTCCCTCCCTTAGAGTTACCTTACCACGAAAGCGGCGATCGTAGTTTTGAGGCCTCCATCCATTGGGAAAAGTTATCGGTTCATCAATTATAATGCTACTGGGAGTGAAGCCACTATCCATGGCCGCAGCATAAATGAAAGGCTTAAAAGTAGAACCAGGTTGACGATATGCCTGGTAAGCACGGTTAAACTTGCTCTCCTGATAATCTCTACCGCCAACCATAGCTTTTATGAAGCCTGTAGTAGGATCCATGCAAAGCACGGCTCCTTGAAAACCACTTTCTAAGAGGGCTTCCTCCGCTTTTTTTTGTAAATCAAGATCCAAAGTAGTGTATACTTTTAAACCACCTCCAAAAACTATCTCTTCATCATAAAGCTTCAATAACTCTCTCAAAACAAAGTCGGTAAAATAAGGAGCTGGAGAAAGCTTCTTCTCAAGGCCTGAAAGCACAATAGGTGTAGCTAAGGCTTCCTCCTTTTGTTCTTGAGTAATGAATCCCAATTCCTGCATTCTTTCCAAAACTCTTCTTTGCTGTTTCTGTGCTGCTTCAAAGTTAATATAGGGGGAAAAATTGTACGGTGAACGGGCTATTCCAGTCAGCATAGCACACTCGGCAAGGTTCAGTTCAGACAGATCTTTACCAAAGAAAACTCGAGCAGCGCTTTTGACTCCGTATGCACCATGTCCAAAATAAATCTGGTTCAAATAGGCTTCCAATATCTTTTCCTTGGGATATTTTCTTTCTAAGAGCACAGCAAGCAGGGCTTCTTTTATCTTTCTATCAAAAGTTTTTTTAAGCTCCAAAAATTGGTTTCGGGCCAGCTGTTGAGTTATAGTGCTTGCTCCTTCGGCTCCCCAACCTCTTTCAATGTTAGCCAGCAAAGCTCGCACAATACCTGTTAGGTCGACACCAGGATGAGAGTAAAAGTGCTGGTCCTCACTGGCAATAAACGCTTTTTTTAAGATTTTCGGTATTTCCTCAAGGCTGGCGAACTCTCGGTTTTCCACAAATACTTCGTCCACCAAGCGACCTTTCGAATCATAAATCCGGGTGGTAAACCTGGGCTGGAAATTATCGATCTGGGCGGACACTTCTTTGAGCTCGTTTCCCCAAAGAAACCAGATCAAGCCGATGGCAATAACTCCAGCAAGCAAGCCAACTAAAAAGGAGCCAAACACCCAACGCAAAAACGTGGTGGTTTTTCTTGCCTTTCTATCTTTTCTTTTCACTCTCTTAGCTCTTCCAAAAATGTTTTTTCTATAATATATTAAACTCAATTACAGTCAATGGAGGCAGTACAAATGACAAAATTAATCCGAGCAGCCTTTATTTGTGCCATTTATGTCGTTTTCACCATACTTCCTCCTTTTTATGCCCTTGCCTATGGCCCCATCCAGGTGAGAGTAGCAGAAGCACTCACTGTCTTACCTTTCATTTATCCTGAAGCTATCTGGGGGCTCGCGCTGGGATGTCTGCTCGCCAACCTTGCAGGAAACATAGGCATATATGATGTCATCTTCGGAAGTTTACTTACCCTGCTTGCCGCATATCTGACCTCTCGCATGCCTAAGGCATGGCTTGCCCCGTTGCCTCCAATTTTTTTAAACGCTTTTGGCGTATCTATCTACCTTGCCTTTATTCTAAAAATACCTTACTGGTATTCAGTAGCATACATAATGTTAGGAGAAAGCATTGCCTGTCTGGGTATTGGATACCCCCTTTTACATCTCCTCATAAAAAGAAAAGCTGGTAGATAACTGCCATTTTTAACCAGAACGATAAATTTGCATTAAGACAAAAATTGCCTTAAAATATTGCTTGAAATGCCTTTCAATTTTAGAAGAGTGGGTTATGGCCCACTCTTTGTTCTTTTTTTGTAAAGTTAACCGAGGTAATAGTTTGACCTCTCCAAACAGGGGGTTAGCATGAGCAGAGAGATATTTGAGGCCATAGAGCAAATAGAAAAAACTAAGGGCATTCCCAAGGAAACCCTTAAGCAAGCTGTGGAAGCTGCTCTATTATCGGCATATCGTAAGAACTTCAAAAGTTCTCATAAGGGGGCATCCGTAGTTATTGACCCGGTAAGCGGGAAAATAAAAGTACTGGCTAAAAAACTGGTAGTGGAAAACCCTAAAGACCACACAGCTGAAATTTCCTTAGAAGAAGTTAGAAAGAGAGGCTTGGAGGCCAAAATCGGAGATTGGGTCGAAGTAGAGATAACCCCCCATAATTTTGGAAGAATTGCTGCTCAAACCGCAAAACAGGTAATTTTACAGCGCATTAGGGAGGCTGAAAGAGAGCTGATTTATGAGGAATTTTATGAGAAAGAAGGAGAAGTGATTACGGGCCTGATAAGCTACCAGGAAGGAAACAACATAATAGTAGACCTTGGGAAAACCAGTGGCATTCTTCCCCTTCCAGAACAGGTTGCTTCCGAAGTATATCGTCCTGGAGGGAGAATGAAATTCTACATTGTAGAAGTGCGTAAAACAACTA
This sequence comes from uncultured Atribacterota bacterium, assembly GCA_964570785.1. Classification (GTDB taxonomy): domain Bacteria; phylum Atribacterota; class Atribacteria; order Atribacterales; family Thermatribacteraceae; genus Thermatribacter. The sequence goes on from CAZMZG010000002.1 coordinate 6,598, forward strand.
AGGGGCCGAAAATCATTCTCTCCAGAACTCATCCTGGGTTAGTGCGAAGACTTTTAGAGCTTGAAATACCTGAAATCCATGATGGATTGGTTGACGTAAAGGCTATAGCCAGAGAACCTGGAGTTAGATCTAAAGTAGCAGTCGAAGCGCGCGATAAGAAAATAGATCCCATTGGTGCCTGCATAGGAAACAAAGGATCTCGAATAAGAAACATTATAGACGAGTTAAGGGGAGAAAAGATTGACATTATCTTGTGGAACGAAAGACCACAGGAGTTTATTGCCGAAGCTCTCAATCCTGCTGAAGTTAAAAGAGTCGAACTCGATGAAGAGCAGAGAATCGCTACTGTATATGTAGCTCAAGACCAGCTCTCTCTAGCTATTGGGAAAGAAGGTCAAAACGCAAGACTTGCAGCCAGAATAACAGGATGGAAAATAGATATCAAGGGAATACCCATCAGCGAGGAAGAGGAGATTGTTGAGAATGAAAAAACGCAAGATACCCATTAGAATGTGTATAGGATGTCGCGAAAGAAAACCTAAAAAAGAGTTGATAAGAATAGTAAGAACTCCACAAGGAGAGCTTTTAATAGATGATACTGGTAAAAAAGCGGGCAGAGGGGCTTATGTATGCCCTAAGTTAGAATGCGTTGCCAAACTAGATCTCAAAGGGATTTCGCAAGCTTTAAAAATAGAATGTTCCCAAAAAGAATTGCAGGCATTGGCTGAAAACCTTAAAAAGTACCTGTCAGCAAGCTCTCCGGAGGGAAAGGAGGTAGAAAATGCCCAAAGTAAGGATATATAAGATCGCCGAACAGTTTGGTATCCCTACCAGTGAATTGATCAGCATTTTAAAAGACCTGGGTGCCGAAGTTAAAAACCATATGAGTTCCATCGATGACGACCTGGTAGAACTTATAAGAGAGGAAGTAGATTATCGCCGAAAAAAAGCAGAAGAATTACAAAAAAAGAAAGAACGTACCATCACCATCGATGCACCGATAACTCTGCGGGAAGCTGCCAAACTGTTTAACCAAAACCTTGAAGACATAATTATTCGCCTTGCAGACTGGAACATCATTTTTGACACACGAAATCCCTTGCCTCCCCTAGCCCTAGAAAGGCTGGCCCGGGAGCAGGGCTGGGAAATAGAGTGGAAAGAAGAAGTTAAAAAGGAAATTCTTGAAGCCATAAGTTCTAAACTTCAACCCCGTCCTCCAGTAGTGACTATACTGGGTCATGTGGACCATGGGAAAACTACACTTCTGGATGCCATTCGGAAAAGTAGAGTAGCAGAATCCGAGCTTGGAGGCATAACCCAAAAGATTGGAGCTTACCAGATAGAAATTAATGGTCAAAAAATTACTTTCATAGACACGCCGGGACACGAAGCTTTTACCTCCATGCGAGCTAGGGGAGCTCAAGTTACCGACATCGCCATCTTGGTAGTTGCTGCAGACGATGGAGTAATGCCTCAAACCGAAGAAGCAATACAACATGCTCGCGTCGCTGATGTTCCAATCATTGTAGCTATTAACAAAATTGATAAACCAGGAGCAAATCCTGACCGAGTTAAACAGCAGCTTGCTGAAAAAGGGCTGGTACCCGAGGAGTGGGGAGGAGAAACCATATGTGTCAACATTTCCGCCTTACAAAAAAAGGGCATTTCTGAGCTTCTGGAAATGATTCTGTTGCAAGCAGAGCTTCTGGAACTGAGAGCAAGAAAAGAGGAATATGCCATAGGAACTACCATTGAATCCAGAATAGACCGTGGTAAGGGCCCAGTAGCAACGGTCATAGTGCAGGAAGGTACCCTGAGAGTTGGAGATCACTTTGTCGCCGGTACCACATGGGGTAAAGTCCGCTCCCTTTTCAATGACCTTGGAAAACCCATAAAAGAGGCAGGGCCTTCAGCTCCCGTTGAAGTTGTCGGTTTTGCAGAACTCCCTCCCGCGGGAACCAGACTTCTGGTCACCGAAAATGAAAAAATAGCCAAAATTATTGCTGAGCGGAGAGCAGAGAGAGAAAAAGAGAGAAATCTCAAAACCCCCGAGAGAGAATTAATCTCGCTGGAAGAGTTATTTGCCAGAGAAGAAGGTAAAACCAAAGAAGTAAATCTACTGCTCAAAGCTGATTTTCAGGGTTCCTTAGAAGCGGTGGAAAAGGCGGTTTCACAGCTTGGCTCCGACGAAGTCAAGTTAAATGTAATTTACAAAGGAGTGGGAAACATAACTGAAGCCGATGTAATGCTTGCTTCCGCTTCTTCAGGGGTAATCATTGGTTTCAATGTGAAACTTCCCAGCGAAGTAGCAAAAACAGCAAAAAGAGAAAAGGTAGACGTGAGGACTTACCGGATAATTTATGACCTGATAGAAGACCTCCAGCGAGCTATTCAGGGAATGAAAGAGCCCAAGAAGGTGGAAGAGGTAATAGGCAGGGCTGAGGTAAGAGCTATCTTCAAAATTCCTAGGATAGGAACAGTTGCGGGCTGCTATATAATAGATGGTAAGCTGGAAAGAAATGCCCTGGTCAGGGTAATCAGGAATGAAGAAGTCATTCAGGAAGGCCTGAAGATAAGTTCGCTCAAGCGATTTAAGGAAGATGTAAAAGAGGTAACCCAGGGATATGAGTGTGGAGTGGGTCTAAATCAATTCGAGGACTTTAAAGAAGGAGACATGCTGGAGGCTTATCTCATTCGTGAGGAAAGATGAGAGTGGGTGTTTGTCAGGTTAACATCTTCATCAACGAAAGCTTTTCTCTCAAAGACAAAAGAAGGGTGATGAACTCCGTAAAACAGCGCTTGCGCAATAAATTTAACGTCTCTGTAATCGAAGAAAGCAATGGGGCAAACCATAAAAAGGGAATCCTGGGTATATCCTGTGTTGGAATAGACGAAGCTGGCGTAAAAAACCTTCTTGAGCGCGTTGTTCTGTTTCTGGAAGATGACGGACGTTTTGAAATCACTGAACTCAACACGGAAATATACTGATCGGAGCTAAAAACGATTATTTGCTTGCGGAAACCAAAAGAAATGTTGTGGTGAGCTTAATGAAAGAACAAAGACCCAAACGGGTGGCTGAGTTAATAAAGCGAGAAGTATCCAAAATATTGCTTTCCCAAACCAGCGATCCACGTCTCAAACACTTCACTATAGCAAGAGTGGAAGTTACTCCAGACCTGAAGCTTGCCAGGATATTCATCAGTTTTATCAGTTCTTCTTTTTCGGAAACAGGTTCTGAAGAACACTTTAAGGCTCTGCAAAAAGCATTGGGTTACATAAAAAAAGAGCTTTCCAAGAGATTGGTCATAAAATCCTTACCTGAGATACAATTTGTGCCAGACTCCACCTTAGAAAAAGCCTTTCAGGTAGTAGAACTATTAAAACGTATCGAAAGGGAAGAGCATAAGGATGCAAAAGGAACTTCAGAAAATAGCTGATATTTTTCGAGAGAGAAATTATTTTACAATCACTTCTCACCAAAACATAGACGGCGATGGTATAGGGTCAGCTCTGACCGTTTATTTTCTTTTAAAAGATCTTAACAAGAAAGCTAAAATTATCTATGACGCCCCTATCCCCTATTTTTATGAATTCTTACCAGGTGTAAACTCCATCGAGAAATTTACAAACACTGGTTTCAAAAAAGAAGTTCTAGTAGTCGTTGATTGTTCTAATCTTAAAAGGACCGGCAAAATAGCAGCAACAACCAGTGAGTATCAGACCATCATCAACATCGATCATCACCCGGATAACCAGTATTTTGGGAATGTAAACCTGGTTGATCCTGACTCCCCTTCCTGTAGCCTGCTTTTATATCAGGTGATCAAAAAAAACAACTTTATGCTTACTAAAGAAATAGCCACCAGCATTTTAACCGGGATCATCACTGACACTGGCAACTTTCAGTTTGTAGAAATGAATACCTATCTACTTGGGGTATTGAGCGAGCTGACTCAGAAAGGAGCTTCTTTATCGCAAATAATTAAATATGCTTTCCGATATCGTAAATTAGAAGCTTTAAAACTTTTGGGTAGGGCACTGAACAGCATGGAATACGATGTAGAGCGTGGAATAGCCTCTATTTATGTTACCCAAAAAGATTTTAAAGCCACTAATGCACAGGAAGACGACACAGAAGGAATAGTCGATTACGGTCTTTTCATACCTGGCTCCCGGATATCGGTGCTTTTCAAGGAAACCCAACCTCGCTACTTTAAAGTAAGTCTTCGCTCTCAAAACAATTTAAACCTCCTACCAATAGTTCACCACTTTGGAGGAGGGGGCCACGAAAAAGCAGCTGGATTTAAGATAACGGGTAATTTTGAAGAAGTCAGAAGCCGGGTCCTGCAGTTTATCCGAAATTACATCGATCAGGAGCTATTAACCAAAAAGAGTGTCCTATGAAACAACTGGAGAACGGTGGCCTGCTGAACCTCTACAAACCTGTTGGATTTACCTCTATGTTCGTTTTAAAAAAAGCAAGAAAAATCCTTAAGCAAAAAGCAGGGCATACAGGAACATTGGATCCCTTTGCAAGGGGAGTAATGCTGGTATGCTGGGGCAAAGCCACCAGGTTAACTTCCTTTTTCCAAGCGTTGCCCAAGACCTATCTTGCCAAGGTGCGCTTTGGAATCGCTACCGACACTTACGATGTCAAGGGGGAAATCAAAAGCTTTGATTTCCGACCTCTCAGCTTACAGGAGATAGAAGCGGTTCTGCCCCGTTTCAAAGGTAAAGTAATTCAGCAAATACCACCCTTTTCAGCAAGAAAGCTGCAGGGCGAACCTCTTTACAAAAAAGCACGACGGGGAGAAAAAGTTCCCGACCTGACCAAAGAAATATCGATATATCAGCTAAAGCTTATCGGCTTTAAAGAAGGCGCTTTCGCAAAGGCAAAGATCTTTGTGGAATGCTCGAGCGGAACTTATATAAGAACCCTGGCCAACGATCTTGGCCGGATAACGGGAAGGGGAGCCTATCTGTTTTCCTTGCTCAGGGAAAAAGTGGGTAATTTTTCCGTAAAAGATAGTATAGACATTTTATCGCAAAACTTAACCGCAGATTACCTCATAAAGCACAGCATCCCGCCAGATGAAGCTCTTTACTGGATCCCCAGGCTCTACTTAGATGAAAAAGAAGCACTAAGATTTATCAATGGCAACCCTGTAGCATCGACAATCTCGCCACCAGGAACATACAAAGTATATTGCAACAACCACTTTTTGGGTCTGGGGGAAATAATCGAAGGTAATTTAAGGCCTGAAATTGTCCTCAAAGGAAGACTATCATGAAGTTCCTCAAAAACCATCTGTTGCCTACCAAGGGGAAAATAATTGCACTGGGTTTTTTTGACGGTGTCCATTCCGGGCACCGCGCAGTTTTAAGTGCTGCAAATCAGGAAGCAAGAAAAAGAAATAAATCCTTAGAAGTTATAACTTTTTATCCCCATCCCCGCAACTTTATTACCCATAGCAAAATGGTGAAATATCTGACTCCCTACTCGCAAAAACTTCTTCTCTTTGGATCCTTTTTCCCCGAAAGCACTCTCCGTTTTTGGAGATTCAATGACCACCTGCGGCTTCTTTCTCCTGAAGAATTCATCGACATGCTGGACAAAATTTACCGTCCCTCTGCGGTTTTCGTAGGCGCAAATTATCACTTTGGTTTCAAGGCTTTGGGAAACACCTCATTCCTTAAAAAAGGATTGAACAAAAGAGGCATTGATGTAGAAGTGGTACCTTCTGTAAAGCTCGATAATACCATTATTTCGAGCTCACTTATAAGATCCTTCCTTGACGAAGGACTTGTAGAAAAAGCAAATTCGGCACTTGGTTATCCTTTTTTCATCACTGGTAAAACCCGCCCCGGAGAAAAAATAGGACAAAAGCTGGGATTCCCTACTGGTAATATCTATCCAGCTTCCCAGAAAAAATTACCCAGACCTGGAGTTTATGTGGGAGTCGCGGAAAGCTGGGATCAGAAGATCAAACAACCAGCTCTGATTTACTGCGGCACTAAACCTTCTTTGCCAAATAGCAAAAAACGCCAAATCATTGAATTTTTCATACCTGACTTTCCTTATCAAGAACTTTATAACCAGCGCTTTTCAATATATCTGTGGAAGTTCCTGCGTCCGGAAATCACCTTTTCCGGTCTATCTGAACTAAAACAGCAAATTTTGAGAGACGCAGAGCGCCTTAAACAATATTTACATCAGTATCCCACTGTGGTAAACTACAATCTGAACGTTACGAATTGGAGGTGCAACTCAAGTTGGTGTTAGCTAAAGAAAAAAAGCGAGAAATAATAGAACAGTTTAAAACTCACGATCAGGACACCGGTTCTCCAGAAGTCCAGATAGCAATTCTTACTACTAGAATTAGGGAACTCACTGAACACTTGAAAAAACATCCCAAAGACTTTCACTCCCGGAGAGGTCTTTTTGTGATGGTTGGGCAGAGAAGAAGGCTGCTTAACTACCTTAAAAAATATCATGTAGACCGTTATTACGCTATACTTCAAAAACTTGGCCTGAGAAAGTAAAGGAGGTTGCAGTCATTATACACATTTTTGAAATTCCATTTGGTAGAGACCAAATTATAATTGTAGAAAGTGGTAAATTAGCCAAGCAAGCGGGAGGGGCAGTAACTGTAAGATACGGTGATACCGTGGTTCTGGTTACTGCTACGGCCTCTGATCAACCACGCGAGGCAGTTGATTTCACCCCTCTGGTGGTTGATTTTGAAGAGAGATTTTATGCTGCCGGCAAAATACCCGGTGGTTTTATTAAAAGAGAAGGCAGACCTCGCAACACAGCCATCCTGAGTGCTCGACTTATAGATCGATCGATCAGACCTCTTTTCCCACCACTTTTTTATAACGATATTCAAGTGGTTACTACCGTCCTGTCGGTAGATGAGCTTCATCCGCCCGAGGTAATTTCCATCATAGGTGCTTCCATGGCCCTGGGTATATCCGGCATTCCTTTTGCAGGGCCTCTTGGAGCTTGCCGGCTGGGCATCATTGGAGATGAAATCATTTTAAATCCCACCCTGGAAGAGCTAAACGAAAGTCGCTTAGACTTGGTGTTAGCAGCATCGAACCAAGGAATTACCATGATTGAAGCTGGTGGTAAAGAGGTGTCAGAAGAGGAAGTAGTCAAATCCCTGCACGCGGGTCACCAGCTAATTCAACAAATTATTAAAGAGCAGCAGGAGATAATCAAACGAATCGGCAAACCCAAGCAGGAAGTCAAGGAACCTGAGCATCTTGGAAACCTGGAAAGCTGGCTAAGAGATAAATTTTTGTCCCAAATCCAAACAACTATAAGCATACCTGAGAAAAGCACGCGAGAAAAAGAAATGAAAGCATTGCTTCAAAAAGCCCTTCAGGAGTGTGAAGCAGAATTTGCCACTTTAGAGGGTTTCACTTACACTTGGGAAAAGATTGTAAAGGAAGAAATTAATCAGCTGGTTCTGAAGACTGGAAGACGTCAGGATGGTAGAACCCCTAAAGAGATCCGTCCCATTAGTTGCGAAGTGGGTGTGCTACCACGTACCCATGGTTCTGCCTTGTTTACGAGGGGACAAACCCAGGCCCTGGCTATAACCACTCTGGGAGCCACCAGCGAAGAACAGAAAGTAGACGGCCTGCAGGAGGAAGAAGCTAAAAGATTTATGTTACACTACAATTTCCCTCCCTACAGCACTGGAGAAGTACGCCCTTTAAGAGGTCCGGGGCGCCGGGAGATTGGTCACGGTGCCCTTGCAGAACGGGCATTGGAATGTTTTATTCCTCCTGAAGAAGAATTTCCCTATACCATCAGAGTAGTTTCCGAAGTGCTGGAATCGAACGGTTCTTCCTCCATGGCCACTGTGTGTGGAGGTAGTCTCTCCCTAATGGACGCTGGAGTACCTATACGTACATCTTGCGCGGGGATATCTATTGGGCTTATGTTCGGGGAAAATAACGATTATGTCCTCTTGCGTGATATCTTGGGTTCTGAAGACCACTATGGAGAAATGGACTTCAAAGTAGCCGGGAGCAAGCAGGGAGTAACTGCCATTCAGCTGGATGTAAAAAATCACGGCCTATCTGTAGAGATCCTTGCCGAAGCGATACAGGAGGCTCGAGAAAGCCGTTTCTACATATTGGACATCATGGATTCGGTCTTGTCAAAACCGCGTAGTTCTGTATCCAAATATGCACCAAGAATTGCCACCATAACCATAAGCACCGATAAAATAGGAGCACTTATTGGTCCAGGTGGAAAAGTGATCAAAAAAATAATTGAGGAAACAGGTGCCACCATTGATATCAAAGAAGATGGAAGGGTAGTCATCTTTTCAAAGACAGAAGAAGGTAAAGAAAGAGCTATTGAGATGATAAAAGCAGTCACCCAGGATGTCGAAGTTGGCAAAATATACTTGGGCAAGGTTACCAAAACCACAGATTTCGGTGCTTTTGTAGAGCTTTTCCCAGGCAGAGAAGGTCTTTGCCACATTTCGCAGCTTTCCCAAGAAAGGATACGCAAAGTTGAAGATTTTGTAAAAGTGGGTGATGATCTCCTGGTCAAAGTCATAGGCATAGATTCCTTAGGGAGAATAAACCTTAGTCACAAAGAAGCACTGGCCAACAGTACTCCACGCCAGGAAAAAGAACGCAGCAAGAGTTTTAGGAAAAAATAGTTTCTTTTTGCTTTATGACTAATTTAAAAATAAAGCTTTTGGTAGCTTCTTTTTTAAGTCTATTTTCAATATACCTTTTTCTGGCTCTCCTCTCTTTAGATGTCGGAATAATGGGTACTTTCATAAAGGATAATTTGCTGAGAGCCCTGGGGCTGGGTAGTTATGTTGTGCCTTTTTACCTTGGCTACCTGGTAGTTGAGGTGTTTGTTTTCTCTCGTGCCCGGCGTTTCAGAACTTACAGCAGGTTAACTGCCCTGGTACTCTGGCTTGTGGTGTTTGCAACCCTTTGTCACCAGAAAAGCGAAGAGGCCTCTTTTTTTCTTTCCTATGGCTCTATGGGTGGCAAACTGGGGCAGTTGATCTACGATCGAACAGCTTATTACCTTGGAAAAGCAGGAACCTGGCTTTTGCTCCTCTCCATGGCTATTCTGGCCACCTACTTAGTAGAAGAGGGTAAAATATTTAGAAAAGCATACATGGGCCTGCGTAACATACATCACTGCTTTTTCAAAAAGGATAGACAGTTCACAGGATTTCGCAGAAAACGCGCTATAGAAAAATTTAATCTTCAAAACGAAGAAAAAAGTACGCTAGAAGAAGCGATTACTGAAAGTCCAACTCTAAAAGAGACCTCTCTACCCAGTGCGATCTTCACAGAAGAAATATTTACCTTCACCGAAGAAAAACCGAATATTGCCAGTAAGCCTGAATCCCGAGCTGAAACCCTTGAAGAAAAGCTAACTCCCAAGTTTCTTGACAAAGATACTACAAAAAGAGAAAAACCTTCTCCCAAGCCTGGTTCAAAATCCAAAAAAACAATTGACAACACCCAGAAAGCAGGATGGTCTCTTCCACCTACTCGTCTTCTGGACTACCACAGTAAAACCAGGGCAAAAGAGAAAACCTTTAAAACAGACATCACCAAAAACATTCTTAAACTGGAACAAACCCTGTCTGAGTTTAGCGTACCAGGTAAAGTGATAAGTGTTCAGGTAGGTCCCACCATAACCAGGTATGAATTCCAACCCGCCCCAGGAATAAAGGTTAATAAAATTGTTAACCTTTCTAATGATATAGCCCTGGCTTTTGCCACCGCAGCAGTAAGAATTGAGGCACCCATACCTGGTAAAGCAGCAGTGGGAATAGAAATACCAAACAACCATAAAGAGATAGTTTCTCTTCGCGAGCTGGTGGAAAGCAACCAGTTTCAAGATAGCAGATCTCCCCTGCAGATCGCGCTTGGCAAAAGCGTTACCGGGGAACCTTTGATCTGGGATTTAAGAGAAGCTCCTCATCTTCTCATCGCCGGAGCCACGGGGTCTGGTAAAAGTGTATGCATTAATGCCATCCTGATGAGCCTACTTTTCAAAGCTGATCCCAACCAGCTACGCATAGCACTCGTAGACCCCAAACGGGTAGAGTTATCCATATACCAAGGGTTACCCCATCTTTGTGCCCCAGTGATTTCTAAAGTAAGAAAAACAGTAAAATTCTTAAAGTGGCTGTGTCGAGAAATGGAGCAACGCTACGAAATGCTTTCTGAACTTTCAGTGCGCAATATTGAAGAATACAACTACCTTGTTGACGAAGAAGAGAGGTTGCCCTACGTGGTAATTGTAATCGATGAGCTGGCCGATTTGATGATGACAGCTTCGTCGGAAGTAGAAACCTCAATTTGTAGATTAGCCCAGATGGCCAGAGCCGTAGGCATGCATCTTGTGGTAGCTACTCAAAGACCTTCTGTAGACGTGATCACAGGCTTAATAAAGGCTAATTTTCCTTCAAGGCTTGCTTTTGCGGTATCCTCCCAGGCAGATTCAAAAACCATTCTGGACGGGCCAGGAGCGGAAAAATTACTGGGAAACGGCGACTTTCTGTTCTCACCAGTAGGAGCTAACAAGCCCATCCGGGGACAGGGAAGTTTCGTGTCCACTCATGAAGCCAAACGAGTAATCGAACACTGGCTTGCCCAGAAAGAAAAAGGCAGGGTTTTCTATTCTTTTGATTTTACTCCTCGAGAAGAAGTGCTGGAAGAGAGTTCAGAAGAAGATGAATTATATCAGGAAGCAGTCAGAGTGGTCGTTGAAGCAGGAAGAGCCTCAACGTCTCTTCTGCAAAGAAGGCTGAGAATAGGATTTAACAGAGCTGCCAGAATAATAGAAAAAATGGAAAAAGAAGGTATAGTTGGCCCCTATGAGGGCAGTAAGTCCAGAAAGGTAATGATTGGGAAAAAGGATGACTACAATGCCTGATTGGGGAAATAACCTGGGTATAGGAGCAACACTGAGAAACAAAAGAGAAGAAAAGGGTATCACCCTTGAAGAGGTTCAGGAAAACACCTTTATTCTTAAAAGATACCTGGAAGCTATAGAAGAAGAGAAATGGAACGAATTACCTGGAGAAGCTTACACAATTGGTTACCTCAGGGCTTATAGTCGTTTTCTGGGCCTGGACCCAGAACCTATCATTGCTTCCTTTAAGGAAAGAGAGAGAAACGAAAAGAAAGTTCACCAGGATTTCCAAAAGAAGCCCAAATCAGGAACTATAAACTCAAGAAAAATGCGAACGGTACGCATCTTTCTATTCACCTGTGTGGTAGCAGCAGCTGCACTAGGTATCATTCTTATATTCTATAACTCCGCAACTATTTCTGATCAATCTACCGCCATAGAAGTACAGCAAGTTGGAAATAACATAGCAAGCACCGAAAGTGCTGAAATTGAAGAAGAAATCCTCCCGGAAGAAAGCCCACCCCTACCAGAACCTCAGGCACTTTCTATCACTCTCTTACCTGAAGACTTGGCCTGGATAGAAGTGAAATCCGAGGGTAAAACAGTCTTTAAGGGAGTACTCATCCCCGGCAAAAAATACCTTTTGCGAAGCTTTACTCCGATAACAGTTGTTGGCCGAGAAGGCAACAGGGTAAAAATCATAGACCAGTTTGGTAACCAAGGATATCTATCTGAGAGCGCAGGAGAATTTGCGCGGAGCTTCGCTCCATGAGGAAAGTAGCCCTTATTTCCCTGGGTTGTGATAAAAACCTGGTAGACTCCGAAATAATCCTGGGCAAACTTCTGACTCGGGAACCATGTGCTCTGGTGTCTCCTGAAGAAGCAGAGCTTGTTATCCTCAACACCTGTGCTTTTATTGAGGAAGCCTGTCGGGAAAGTGAATCTTGGATTGAAAAGATTGTGAAACTCAAGAAACAACACCGAACTAAGAAAATCATTGTCGCGGGCTGTTATGCCCAGCGCTTCCAAGATAAGGTGACCTCTGTCTATCCAGAAGTAGATCTCTGGGTGGGCGTAAACAATTTTCCGGATCTACCATACTTACTCGAAAAAGCACCTTCAAAAAAGGTTATCACAGACGGTCCCCTCTACCTGTATGACCACACTACAGAAAGAATTATTTCCGGACCTTCTTATCTGAGCTTTTTAAAAATAGCTGAGGGATGTAACAATCGCTGCAGCTTTTGTGTAATCCCTGCCATCAGGGGTCCTCTACGCAGCAGAAGCATTGATTCCATCACCAAAGAAGTTGAAAACCTTCTGGAGCTGGGAGTGAAAGAAATTATCCTGATTGCCCAAGATACCGCTTCCTACGGTATTGACCTTTGCAAAAAGAGGGCCTTGCCAGAATTACTGAAAACTCTCGACCAGCTTCTTTCCTCAGAACACTGGTTAAGAATACTGTATTTCTCTCCCCAGGGTCTTAACGAGGAATTCCTCGAAGCATTTGCAAACAGTAAAAGAGTGGTCAAATACCTGGACATTCCTTTACAACATGTAGACCCGGATATCCTTGTCAAAATGAACCGTTCACCACAAATTGAAAAAACGTTTGACTTTTTGAAAATAATGCGAAAGAACATACCCCAGCTGTTCTTAAGAACTACTTTTATGGTGGGCTTTCCAGGTGAAAGCGATGCGTCTTTTCAGAAAATACTCCTAGCCATGGAAGAATTTTCCTTTGAAAGAGCAGGAGTATTTGCTTACTCCGAACAGGAAGAAACACCAGCATCCAGGTTATTTCCAAAAGTACCAGCCGAGCTAAAGATCCAGAGATTAAAAGCCATCAAGAAGAAACAGGAAGAAATAATGAAGAAACGCCATCAGGGCTTGGTAGGGAGCAAAATCGAGGTTATCATTGAAGAGGGTCCTTTTTCAGAAAAAAACGGCTCTTCCGAAATGTTTTATTATTTAGGAAGAAGTTATGGAGATGCGCCTGAGGTTGATTGCGAAGTAAAAATTAAAACCAGGAACAAATACCTTAAACCAGGAACTATTGATGAAATGAAAGTTACTACTGGTAAAACTTATCTTCTGGAGGGTGAACTTTGAAGGCGGCTATTCTTTGCATAGGAACCGAGTTGAGTACCAACATGGTCAAAGATAGCAATGCAGAGTTTCTGAGAAGCAAATTTTTAGACAGAGGAATACTGACTGAATATACCATATTCGTACCCGACAACAAAGAAACCATTATCAAGGCTTTGCGTTTCTTGGTTCGAAAAGAAGAGGTACAGTTCGTGGTAGTTAGTGGTGGCCTGGGACCCACCGAAGATGACATTACTCGCGAAGCTGTAGCCGATACTTTTTCAAAAGAACTGGTTTTTTCGCCTCAAGCCTGGGAAGAGATCAAAAGAATATATTTTGGTATCAGGAAAAAAGAACCCCCCGAAAGCAACAGGAAGCAAGCCTTAATACCAGAAGGAGCCTTAATGCTCCAAAACAAAGTTGGCACTGCTCCAGGCTTTTTGATTTGGGAAGGAAACAAAAAGATATTTGTCATTCCGGGTGTTCCCCAGGAAGTAGAATTTTTCTGGCACTACATAGACGAACAGATCAGCAGCGTCCAGCCCAGTTTCTTTAAAACTGAAACCCTAAAATTCTGCGCTATAGGAGAATCTGAGCTGGCCAGCCAGCTTCAAGGCTTCCTTGTAGATCTACCCCCGGAAGTTAGTCCAGCTTTTATACCCCGTTCTGGCGAAGTCTGGTTTTACCTCTATGCTTTTAAAAATCCTTTATCAGAAGAAAACCAAGAAATTCAGAAAGTAATAAAAAACATAAAGCAGCACTTTAAAGATAGGCTTTTTTCAGCATATGCGGAAACTTTAGAAGCAGCGGTAGGCAGGTTTTTAAACAAAAACCAGCTCACCATAGCCACCGCAGAATCCTGTACCGGAGGTCTGCTGGCAAACCGCATAACCAACGTGCCTGGTAGCTCTTCCTATTTTAAACGAGGATACGTAGTATACAGCAATCAATCCAAAATAGAGGATCTGGATGTCCCAGCTACAGTGATAAATAGCCATGGTGCAGTGAGTGAAAAAGTAGCTTCTCTTCTTGCTCAAAACGTTGCCCAAAAAGCCAAAAGCGATATCGGAATAGGAATAACTGGTATCGCTGGACCCAGCGGGGGTTCTGAGCTTAAACCCGTAGGTTTAGTGTATATAGGAATCTCCTGGGGAGGACACTTGGAGGTGCACAGGTACCAGTTTCACGGAGAAAGAAGATCCATAAAGTTCCGAACTACGCAGGAAGCATTATCCCAGCTTTTCCTCCTTCTTTCTAAGAGGTGCTCCAGCAATGAAAAATGAGACAACCTTAAGATGCTTTATTGCCCTGGACCTTGAAGAAGCTGCAAAAGAGGTTATAGCAAGGTTTATCGGAAATGCTAAAAGTCTTTTTCCTGAAGCAAAATGGGTTGATGCTCAACAAACGCACCTCACTTTACGCTTCTTTGGAGCCATGAATAGTGACCAGCTTCCACTCCTGTCCAGCATCACCAAGCAAATAGCTGCCTCCTTCCAGGCAATACCGGCGCTCATCAGCAGGGTTGGGGTCTTTCCAGAACCGAAAAGAGCAAGAGTCATCTGGATGGGCTTTGATGCTCAAGCAGAAAGCAAAATCAAGGAGCTCGCTGAGGAATTGAACCATAAACTATGGGAATCCCTCAAAATTGAAGCGGAAGAAAAATCTTTTGTTCCTCACATAACTATAGCTCGCCTTCGGAAACCCAAAAAGGTGGTCATAGAAAACCTCCATCTACCAGAAAGTATACCAACCAACCTTTATCGAATAACGATATACAAAAGCACCTTAACTCCTCGTGGCCCTATCTACAGTGAATTAAGCTTCCATCCTTTAAAGAGGTGATAAAAAATTGAGCGAACGTGATGAAATGGTTAAACAGGCCATAAGTAATCTGGAAAGAAAATACGGCAAGGGTGTGATTATGCCTTTCGGCAAGGGTCTGATAGTAAGCGATGTCGAAGTAATCAAAACTGGCTCCATCTTATTAAACATAGCTCTGGGAGTGGGTGGCCTGCCCCGGGGTAGGATAATCGAGATTTTTGGTCCCGAAGCTTCAGGGAAAACAACCCTCGCCCTGCACGCTATCGCTGAAGCCCAAAAAAAGGGAGGTCTTGCAGTTTTTGTAGATGCGGAACACGCTCTGGACCCTACCTATGCTCAGAAAATTGGCGTTCAGACCGACAAGCTCCTCTTAGCTCAGCCTACTACTGCAGAAGAAGCTATCGACATAGTTGACGCGCTTACTCGAAGCGGGGGGATAGATATAATTGTTCTCGACTCGGTAGCTGCGTTAGTACCTAAAGCGGAGCTCGATGGTGGTATCGACGAAGCAAGCATAGGTCTTCAGGCCCGTATGATGTCCCAGGCTCTGAGAATCATAACTGGTTACATCAGCAAGACTAAAACAGTAGTAATCTTTGTTAATCAGCTGCGTGAAAAAATAAGGATGGGTTTTGGATACGGACCTACTGAAACCACTCCCGGAGGTAGAGCCTTAAAATTTTATGCCAGTGTCAGAATAGACGTCCGTAGAAAAGCTTACATTAACCAAGGTGGCGAAACCATCGGCGCCCAAACTGTGGTAAAGGTTGTTAAGAACAAGTTGGCTCCACCCTTCAAATCAGCCGAGATAGACTTATTCTATGGAGAAGGCATATGCAGAGAATCTGAAATATTTGCCCTGGGGGAAACAACTAAGATTATCAAAAAGTCAGGAAGCTGGTATTCCTTTGAAGATTACAGATTAGGGCAGGGCAGAGAGAATGCCCGTCAATTTCTGAAAGAAAACCCGGAAGTGGCCGATAAAATTCTCCACCAGGCTCTGAATGAGCTCGGGATCGACCCCCGCATAGCCTTGAATGAAACCGGAAACAATAAAGAAGCCGATGAAGCCAAAAAAGAATCTTGATCCGCTTAAAAGAAGCATAAAATTTTTATCCCAAAGGATGCTCACTGAAAAGCAACTAAAAGACAAGTTGCAAAAAGAAAATCTGGACTATCAAAAAACGGAAGAAGCAATCAAAAAACTTAAAGAGTGGGGTTACCTCGATGACAGGAAATACCTGGAGGAATACCTAAGAAGCAAAAGAAATACCAAATCCTGGGGATACTGGAAAATAAGGGAAAAGCTCAAGGAGAAGGGATTGTCGAACGACCTTCTTAGGTTGTTGCGGGAGCTCTATCCTCTGGAAGAGGAAATCCAAGATGCTAAACGCCTGTTGGAAAGCTGGACAACCAATTCTTCCGAGATGGACCAAGCCCAGCTGTTACGGAAGTTAGCAGGCAAGGGATTTAGCCATGAAGCCATTCGGGAAGCCTGGCAGCGCTATCAGGAAGATTCACCATTTCCTTGACTTAAGCTGGTCAGGCCATTAGAATTATTCTCACAACACTTTCTGCGTACATTGAAAAGTGAATAAGGGGTGAACACAATTATGTTTTTGGCATATATATTGTTAGGAATTGCGGTAGGAATCATAGCGGGAATGTACCTTAAAACTTTGCAATCCAAAATTCTTGAGCAGCGAACTTCCAAATGTGCACAGGAAATCCTTGAAGCGGCACAAAAAGAAGCAGAAAACCTAAAAAAAGAGACTTTGCTTGCTGCCAAAGAAGAAATTTTGAAAGAGAAACAATCGCTGGAAGAAGAAATACAACGCAAACGTCGAGAGCTTCAAAATTTTGAAAGTCGTCTTTTACGTAGAGAAGAAAATCTCGAGCGCAAAATAGAGCAACTGGAAAAAAAGGAAAACCAGCTGAACGAGCTTTTAAAGGAAACTGAAAAAATAAAGCAGGAAACTGAAAAACTTAAGGAAAAGGAGATACAGGAATTGCACCGCATTGCCAACCTTTCCTGGGAAGAAGCTCGCCAAGAAGTTCTAAGCAGAGTCGAAAAAACTCTGGAACACGAAGTTGGTCTAAAAATAAAAGAAGCAGAAGAGCAGGCCAAAAAAGAATCAGAGAGAATCGCGCGAGAAATAGTTACTCAGGCCATTCAGCGTTATGCAGCTGATTTTACTGCTGAAAATACAGTGTCCGTGGTAACTCTTCCCAGTGATGAAATGAAAGGTAGGATTATCGGTAGAGAAGGACGAAACATACGCACTTTTGAAATGATAACCGGCGTGGATCTAATCATTGATGATACACCCGAAGCAGTTATTATTTCCTGTTTTGACCCTATCCGCAGGGAAATTGCTCGTATAGCACTGGAAAAACTAATCCTGGATGGAAGAATACATCCAGCCAGGATTGAAGAACTGGTTGAGAAAGCAAAAATACAAGTTGAAGAAAAGATGCTTCAGGAAGGAGAACAGGCACTATTCGATACTGGCATTAAGAATGTGCATCCAGAAATAGTTAAACTGCTTGGTAAATTATATTTCCGTACCAGTTATGGACAAAATGTGCTCCAACATTCAAAAGAGGTAGCCCACCTGGCCGCCCTCATGGCGGCCGAACTGGGAGCCAGGGTAAATGTAGCTAAAAGGGCAGGGCTTTTGCATGACATTGGTAAAGCTCTGGATCATGAAATTGAGGGTCCCCACGCACTTATAGGTGCAGATGTGGCCCGACGTTATGGAGAAAAAGAGGAAATCATAAATGCAATAGAATCTCACCATGGAGAAGCAGAGCCTGGGAGCATTGAAGCGGTTCTGGTGCAAGCTGCGGATGCCATTTCTGCATCGAGACCTGGTGCGAGACGTGAAAGTCTTGAAGTATACATCAAAAGATTGGAACAGCTGGAAAAAATAGCCAGTTCTTTTGAGGGTGTTGAAAAATCTTATGCCATCCAAGCAGGTAGAGAAGTGCGCATTATTGTGAAACCGGAAAAGTTGAATGATGTTCAGGCTGCCAAATTAGCTTATGAAGTGGTAAAAAGAATAGAAAAAGAGCTTGAATACCCAGGACAAATCAAAGTTACTGTGATCAGAGAAACCAGGGCAGTAGAATATGCCAAATAAAGAGGGATTTATATGCGTTTTTTAATAGTTGGCGACATAATCGGTAAACCTGGAAGAAAAGTATTATCCAAAAAACTTCCTCAAATGAGAGAAGAGTTGGCAATTGATGCTGTGATAGCAAACGGAGAAAACGCTGCTGGAGGCATGGGAATAACCCCTGAAGTGTGCGAGGAAATTCTGGGTTATGGAGTAGAAGTAATTACCTCTGGAAACCACATATGGGACAAGAAAGAAATTAACTCTTACATTGACAAACAGGAGAGGTTACTCAGGCCGCTCAACTACCCCCCGGGAGTTCCCGGGAGGGGTTCGATTGTTCTGGAAACCAAGGGAATCAAATGGGCAGTCATTAATTTGAGCGGCAGGGTCTTTATGCCACCTTTGGATTGCCCTTTCCGTACTGTAAAGCGCGAAATAGAAACCCTGCGTCAAATTACGAATATTATTCTGGTGGACTTTCATGCTGAAGCTTCTTCAGAAAAAATAGCTATGGGCTGGTTCCTTGATGGTTGGGTTTCCTGTGTATTTGGCACCCATACCCACGTGGCTACTGCTGACGAGCGCATTCTACCCCAGGGGACAGGATATATAACCGACATTGGCATGACGGGGTCCAGAGAATCGGTTATCGGAATAGAAACAGAACAGGTACTAAACCGTTTTTTGACTGCCTTACCCACCAAGTTTAAGGTTGCCAAGAATGATGTAGTCTTAAACGGTATCGTCGTTGAAGTAAACAATTCTACTGGAAAAACAATTGAAATAGGCCGTGTTTCAGTAAAATAACTTACCAGTTCTTGGTCAAATAGAATAAAAACCATAAACACAGGGGGGAATACAACATGGATGTCTTAAAAGTTTCTTCCAAATCCAATCCAAACGCAGTAGCAGGTGCCCTGGCTGGAGCAATACGCGAAAAGGGGATTGCTGAGCTTCAGGCTGTTGGCGCAGGCGCAGTAAATCAGGCAATTAAGGCAATCGCTATTGCAAGAGGTTATGTGGCACCAAGTGGCATTGACCTTGTGTGTATCCCAGCATTCACGGATATTACCATTGACGGAGAAGAAAGAACAGCCATTAAGTTAATAGTTAAACCTCGTAGCGGCTGAAAGTAAACTTTTGAGAGTAGCCAAGTTAGCACGAGCCTGTGTATATAAGGTACACAGGCTCATAGGGAACAAAAATCAACGGTTATTTTCAGTTTGGGTGGTTTATTTTGGATTTCTCTCGGTTGAGCTTTAAAGTCATTACCTTCGGTTGTCAGATGAATCAGAGCAGGTCGGAACACATTGAGTACCTTTTAAAAGAAACAGGATTCAGAGCCTGCTCTGAGAAAGAGAAACCAGATATTATTGTCTTTAACACCTGTGCAGTTAGAGAACACGCTAAGGACCGGGCAGTAAGCATTATAGGTCAGTTTGCAAGCAAGAAAAGAGAAAACGGATTCCCCATTATCCTGGTATGTGGTTGTATGAGCCAGATCTACCGGGAAGAACTGCTACAGCATGTCCCCAATATCGACGCACTTTTAGGCACCCATAACCTGGAAGAAGTCCCTCTTCTGATTCAAAGAAGGTTAAAAAACAAGGTAAATGCTCGGCCACAGCTTTCCTTTTGGGAAAAACCTGAAAAGCAGTTCCTGGAAGAGGGGTATTCCCGAAAACCAGGAATATCGGCGTTTTTACCCATTACCTATGGTTGCAACAACTTTTGCAGCTATTGTATAGTCCCATACGCAACTGGTCCCCAAAGAAGCAAGCCCGTAGAACTCATACTCAAAGAGTTTCAAAAGATACTGGAAGAAGGCTTTAAAGAAGTCACCCTGTTAGGTCAAAATGTTAACAGTTACGGCGAAGATCTGGGGATGAAGTGGGGCTTCGAAAGGTTACTGGAAAGCATAGAAAGGTTAGTTGAAGAAAGATCTCCCGGGGTCTGGGTTCACTTTATAACCTCACACCCCAAAGACATGCGAAAAAGCATCGTTGACCTGGTCAAAGAAAGCAAGGTTCTGTGCACTTATTTTCACCTCCCCATACAGGCGGGCTCAAATAAAATACTGAAATTAATGAACAGGGGCTACACAAAGGAAAGATATTTGGAAATCGCTTCCTATATCAGAGATGCCATACCCGACGCCAGTATTGGTACCGACATAATCGTTGGGTTTCCAGAAGAAACGGAAGCGGATTTTCAACAAACCCTGGAAGTTGTTAAGAAAGTTCAGTTTGAAATTGCGTACACTTTTGCCTATTCACCAAGGCCCAAAACTCGGGCTTCTTCAATGCCCGATAGTGTCCCACCTCAGGAAAAAAAGAGAAGACTTTTTGAATTAAATCAACTGGTTCGCAAAGAATACCAGGAGAGAGTAAAAAAGGTTCGGGGTAAAACCGTTACTTTGCTGATAGATAAGCAGGGAAAAATTCCTTCGGGAAGAACACCTTCCAACCTCAGGGTATTTGTCAAAAATGACTTGGAAAACAAAATAAAAGTTGGAGATATACTGCCGGTCAAAATTACCGAAATACGCGATGGTAAAATCTTTGGGGAAAAAGCCTGAACAATTACCCTGGATTTGCATTGTGGGACCTACTGCCTCAGGAAAAACAGAGCTTTCTCTTCATATAGCTGAAAAGCTGGGCAAGATAGAGCTCATCTATGCTGATTCCATGGCAGTGTATAAATACCTTGATGTGGGTACTGCCAAGCCAGCTCCAGAAGAGAGAATCAAAGTACCTCATCACTTGATAGACTTTTTAGAGCCAGACGAGAGGTGGAGTGCTTTTGATTTCAAAAGAAGAGCTTCCGCGCTGTATAAAGAAATAGTTTCCCAGGGGAAAGTACCCATTGTTGTTGGAGGAACCCCTTTTTATCTCAGCGTGCTCAAGGAAGCGCCTCTACCGTACGTCGCTCCCAACCCAAGAATACGCGCCGTCTTAGAGCGGATAAGCTCACCTCAGCTTTTCGCTCTTTTGCGGGAAGTTGACCCTCAACGTGCTCAAAAAATAGGTAAAAATGACAGAAAGAGGTTGATAAGGGCACTGGAGATATTTATTGTCACAGGTAAAGCGCCATCTTCTTTTCTCAGAAAGAAAAGAAAAAAAGATGCAAAAAACTTGGTGATGGTTGGGATTAAACTTGATAAAGAGACGATTAAAAAAAGAATCAGGAAAAGAATAGAAAAAATGTTTTTGCAGGGCTTGGTAGAAGAAGCTCGTCGGGTACTAAATATGGGGTATTCACCGGAGGTGCCAGCCCTGAGCAATTTCACCTATAAGCCTGTCGTGGAACTCCTTCAAGGGAAAATAAGCGAAAAAGAGGCTTTCGAAAAAGTTGAAAAAGGCACTCTGTCACTTTTGAAAAGGCAATTGACCTGGTTTCGCAAAGAACCCATTTTATGGTTAGAAAGAGATGAAGCGGCTGCTTACCTTGTAGAATATCTCAAAAGCATCTTATCGGAGGTGGAAGATCTTGAACCAAGATAAAAAGAGGAACCAAGAAAAACAGGTTCCTCAAGAGCCTGGAAAAATAAAAGACCTCTGTTACTACTTTTTAAACCTTCTTTCAGCAAAAGCCTGGCAATACCTGGGTCTGATTGCTCATCCAGAAACCGGCCAGATTCTGGTAGACCTCGAAGAAGCAAGAAAGGCTATAGATCTTTACTCGGTCATTCTTGGCGAAATAAAGAAGGACCTTTCTCGCGAGGAGAATCGAGAACTCGAGGCTCATCTTGCCAATTTGCAGTTAAACTTCATCGAAAAAATGAAAGAAATAGCCGAAAGTTAAGTTCTCTTTGCAGAAAATTTTACATAATATATATTATGGGAACTAAAATGCTGAATTTATAATAAGACTCAAACAGCGGCTTTTTTCTCAAGATAGTTCTTGCTCTCTCTGCGAATCACACAATGCAACCTGATTCTCTCTCCGTTTCCCACACTTTCCACAGACTCTACATATCCAAAACGATAAATTTCGCGTTGCAAATCCTGGACCTGAGAAGGATAAATCTCAAGAGAAAGCTTAACCATTCTTTTCGAAAGCAAAGCAGCAATCTCCCTGCGGAGATTTTCAATTCCTATCTTTTCCTTAGCAGACACAAAAACACAGGAAGAAGCTATCTCAAAAATATCTCTCTCCAGGTTGGGTATTTCTCTTGAAACCAAATCCACTTTGTTAAAAACCAGAATCTTGGGGTAATCCCCAACCCCGATCTCGTGAAGAGTTTGATTAATAACTTGAAAGTGCATCCGATATTGGGGATCGGTGATATCCAAAACTTCAAGAATGAGGTCCGCTTCTTTGACCTCCAGAAGGGTGCTTTTAAAAGCCTCTTTAATAGTAGGAGGCATTTCCCTGATAAAACCAACCGTATCACTGAAAATTACCTTACCAATGCCTGGCAAAAAACTCTCTCTTGAAATAATATCCAGGGTCACAAACATTTGATTTTTGACAGCCACCGTAGCATTGGTAATGGCGTTTAAAAGTGTTGATTTTCCCGCGTTGGTATAACCAACTATAGCTACAACCGGCACCCTATTTTCGTTGCGCAATTTTTTCTGTACCGCTCTCTGTTTTTCAAGCTGCTCCAGACGCTGGACAAGGAAAGAAATTTTTTTCTTAATAGTTCTCCGCTCGACCTCTATTTTTTGTTCCCCAGGTCCCCTAGTACCAATACCTCCACCAGTGCGAGAAAGAACTTGCCCCTTACCAGGCAACCTGGAAAGCTCAAAGCGCAGGCGGGCAAGCTCTACGCGTATCTTGCCTTCGCGGGTTTTCGCTCTCTCAGCAAATATCTCATGAATAACCTCACTCTTAGTAAGAACTCGTTTTTGCCACTCTTTCTCAAGGTTACGTTGCTGAGAAGGGGTAACTTCGGTGCTGAGAATAACAAACTCAACCTCTGGCAAATCTTTTAATCGTCGTTTAATTTCCTCGACTTTACCCCGGCTTAAATAATAGCGGTAAAATGGATTTCTGACCGTACATTCAAAAACTTCGGATACCCAAAAACCAGCACTTTTTGCTATTTCTTTTATCTCCGCCACCAGCGCTTCCTCAGGAAAAGCACGAGAAGAAGCATCTTTAACCAGAATAACGACACTTCTACGCAGATTCAAATCCTCGCAACCTCTCATAACCCTTTTTTATCGACCCCCCTGATAAACGTTTTTAAGTATTTCCCAGTACATTTTCATGCGTTCCTTAAAGCCCTTAACCAGACCAAACTTTTCCTCTTTCATAACATGGGTAAGCCCCGGTAAACTAACCAGTTTCACCCGAACTCCATTCTTCCGTATATAGCGGTTAATAGCCACTTCAACCCCAAACCTTGAAACCTCCATATCAGAGATATTTTGCAACAAATCAGCTCTAATAGCCCTCTGTCCGGATAGAAGGGGCGCTATTTTTTGAGCAAAATCGGTGGCCAACCTCCCCTTCTCAAAAACTCCAATAGTGATGTCCGCCTCTCCTTTTAACACCGGCTCAATCAGATTCCTCACATGAAATTCCTGTAAGCCTACCAGGTCCGCATCAAGCAATAAAACAACATTGGTCCTTATATATTCCAGCCCCCGATATAGCGCGCCACCCTTGCCAACATTAAAACTCAACTCAACCACTTCGGCGCCCTTAGCCCTGGCGATTTCCACAGTGCGGTCCGTAGAACCATCGCTCACCACAACCACTTGCTCCACGTAAAGCGAGTTTCTTAAGATATCAAGAATTGGCCCTATGGTTTTCTCTTCATTATAAGCAGCAATTATTGCCGTTACTTTATCCATTAAAAGCTAACGCCTCCATTATTTAAAGCCACTCTTTGCTCGATCCAACAGGTTAGCGATTTCCTGGGGGGAGATCTCTTCTCTATCCCCTGTCATACGGAATTTTACTTCAATTTTACCCGTTTTCAAAAATTTTGTCCCCACAATTACCTGAACAGGAATTCCTAAAAGATCCGCTTCGTTAAACTTAAAACCAGCACTTACATCACGATCATCAAGAAGCGCTTCAAAGTCCTGACTCAAGAGATCTTCATAAACCCTCTGAGCTTCCTGCATCTGTTCCTGCTGTTTGGCGTTAACTGGTATAACAATCACCTGATAGGGAGCTATAGAATAAGGCCACTTGATGCCCTGCTCATCGTGATGTGCTTCAATGGCCGCAGCCATCGTTCTGCCAATTCCTATACCATAACAACCCATAATTACGGGTTTTTCTTTCCCATCCTGATCTACAAAATAGGCCTTCATAGGTTCACTGTATTTGGTACCTAACTGAAAGATATGTCCTACCTCTATACCCCTTTTCTCTTCCAAGGAGCTGCCACATCTTGTGCACTTCTCCTGCTCCTCGGTACTACCCAAACCACAGGAAGGACAAACTACCACTTTTTCTTCGCCCGAATCGGCAAGAATGAGAAATTCGTGAGATACGTCTCCACCAATAACTCCCGACTCGGCCTCTACAGCTATAAAGTCAAGACCACAGCGCTCAAAAACCCTGCAATAAGCACGGTACATTTTTTCATAACTTTTCTTCAATCCCTCGTAATCCACGTCGAAACTGTAAAGATCCTTCATGAGGAATTCTCTCGAACGCATAACGCCAAAACGAGGCCTTATCTCATCTCTGAACTTGGTCTGTATCTGGTAAAGCAAAAGAGGAAGCTGCTTATAGGAACGAACTTCTCGGCGTACCAGATCAGTAATTACTTCCTCATGAGTTGGACCCAGGCAAAAATCGCGGTCTTTACGATCTTTAAAACGAATTAACTCCGGGCCATAAATATGCCACCTGCCCGTTTCCTTCCACAGTTCACCTGGATGCAAAGCTGGAAGCAACAATTCTTGGCCGCCCACCCGGTTCATTTCCTCTCTCACAATTTCAATTATCTTGTTCAAAACCCGCAGTCCCAAAGGTAAAAAACTATAAATACCCGAAGAAAGTTGACGAATCAAACCTGCCCTAAGCATTAAACTGTGACTCGCAACTTCAGCCTCCTGAGGCGTTTCTTTCAGGGTTGGAGCAAAAAGAGCTGACATCTTCAACTAAAGCTACCCCCTTTTGGCTTCAACTGACTTTATCTTTTCTTTCAAAAGTGAAATAAAATAATCCAAAACCTCGTGATCTCGGACAACTTTTTCCACTTTACCTTTCGAGAAAATAACTCCACCTGAGCGAGAAAAAGCCAATCCCAGCTCCGCCTCCTTAGCTTCACCGGGTCCATTTACTTCACACCCCATTATAGCTATTCGGAAAGGGGGGACAATTCCTTCTTTCTCAAAAAAGGCTTTCACCCTCTCCACAGCAGCAACCACATCCCCCCGGCAGCGCGCACAGGTGGGACAGGAAATGATGTCTCCTCCCCTCTTACGCAAACCCAAAAAACCAAGAATCATCCAGGCTACTTTAACTTCAAGCACCGGATCCCGGGAAGTCAAGGAAACCCGGATGGTATTGCCAATTCCCTCAAAAAGAACCAGGCCGATACCCAGAGCCGACCTCACCACACCTTCCAATCCCCCTCCAGCTTCGGTGACTCCTATATGAATCGGGTAAGGAAAAGCCTTGCTCAATCGGCGATTAATTTCTACGGTTTCCCCAACTTCTGTTGACTTTGCAGAAAGAAATAAATTCTTAATCCCTTTTTTCTCTGCAAAATCCACCATTTCGGAAACGCTCTCAAAAAGAGCCTCAACCCGAGGAAGACCCCTGAAGCGGGCAGGGAGAGAACCAGTGTTGGCTCCCACCCGCAAGGCAGTATTGTAATCTCGCAACACAGAAAAAAGCTTCTCGAGACGAAGGTGATCACCCAAAGTCCCAGGGTTAATCCTCACTGCCTCAAAACCTGAACGAACACACTCGGTAGCCAAATCAAGGTTGAAATGGACATCAGCAATGAGAGGTATCTTTACTCGCTCCTTAACTTTCTTTGCTCCTTCCAGGGCGCTTTCTTCCGGAATGGACAAACGAAAAATCTCACACCCGGCAGCTTGAGCCCTGTTGATCTCACAAACAGCCGCCTCTACCTGAAGAGGGCTTTGTCTTCCCATTCCCTCTACATAAACAGGGTTACTACCACCGATGATCAACTTCCCCATAACTATTTCTCTGGCACTTGTCCTGTGCATCAGTCACCCACCAAAATCCTCATGACATCCTGATAAGTAACAAAAATGGCTAAGAGAAAGATAAAAAGAATTCCGACAAGATAAATAAACCCTATCTTTTCTTGCTCCAGGGGTTTACCACGTATTTTCTCAACCAGAAAAATTAGCAAATGACCACCATCAAGCAGGGGTATGGGAAGCAAATTAAAGATAGCCAAAAAAACGCTGATGATAGCCGAAAACATCAACAAGTTCAAAAATCCCAGACTCGCCGCCTGACCAGCCATCTGAGCAATCCCTAAAGGACCCGTCAGCTCCAAAGGCAACTTGCCAAGTAATGTGTAAAGAAGGCCCACTATACTCAACAAAAACCAATTTATTACGGTATAGGCGCTTTTCCCAAAAGCCAACAGAGGATTAACCCGACGATTATTAATGCCGAAAACAGCGCGCACCAGAGCTCTCCCCTCTTCCTCGTCCCACTCCGGAACAACGACTATCCGTTTTGTCTCGCCCCTGCGCTGGATGGTCAATTCTACCTTTTTTTCTGCACTCTGAGAAAGGAAAGAAACAAACTTTTCCAGATCCATGGCCTCACCGTTTACCTGAAGCACTACATCTCCTGCCTGCAGACCAGCTCTATCAGCAGGACCACCAGGAATGACTTCTATAACCCTAAGCTCCTGTGCAGGAACGCCTATCACCAGAAAAACAATAAATACCAGCAATATAGAGAGAACTATGTTCATCAAAGGTCCAGCAAGCACAACCAGGCTTCTTTGCCACATTGGTTTACCATCAAAGCGCTGTGTACGCGGTACCTGGGCTTCTTCATATCCCTCAATGAGGTTTCCTTCCATACCGGCCATCTTCACAAAACCACCCAGGGGAAGTAGTCTTATTGAGAACTCTGTCTCCCTGCCACGGTAAGAAAAAATGGGTGGCCCGTAACCAATTGAAAAACTGAGCACCTTAATACCAAAAAAGCGGGCAAAAATAAAATGTCCAAATTCGTGAAAAGTGGCTAAAAGACCGATAACGAAGATGAAAGCCAAAAAACTCAACATTAAGAACGCCCCCGCACGACAATGCGTTCTTTAGCCAGATGGTAACCCTTCCAATAAATTTCGAGGGCCTCTTCCAGATTGGAAGGATTGGGAACCCTGGTCTGCAAGCATTCCTCAAGCACCGCTGCTATTTCTCCAAAGGATAACCTGCGAGCAAGAAAAGCTTCAACGCAAGCCTGGTCAGCTCCACAGAAGAAAGCTGGATAACCCCCTCTCCGTCTGGCCACCTCAAGTGCCAGGTAAAAACCTTGAAATCGCTCAGAAACCGGATAGTCAAAGCTAAGCGTGCGAACCCCACCCAGCTCCTCTGCAAAAAGATTCGAAGCTGGGGTAAACCTACTCCTCAGGAAAGGATACAACGAAGCCCTGATAACCTTCCTCATATCAGGGGGGAACATAACCATATGATACATGCCATCCTGCAACCTGAGGCCAGCATGAAGATAGCTCTCACGCTGCACAAAAACGTCAATCTGATGACAAGAGAGTTCGAATAAATAGCAGGCTTCTATTACCTCCAGTCCCTTATTAACCAGGGTAGCTGAATCAACGGTAATTTTGTCGCCCATTTTCCAGTTGGGATGAGCCAGGGTCATTTCGGGAGTTATGTCCTCAAAGCTGCCTCGCCACTCATAAAAAGGCCCCCCAGAAGCAGTTAAATAAACTTTCTCCACTTGCCCGGGATCTCGCAAACCTCTGTAAAGACTCCACAGTGCGTAATGTTCGCTGTCCAGGGGTATCAAACTCCGGTTAGAAAAAACTGAAACTTCGTTCTTTAAAACCTCACCAGAAACTATCATTAACTCTTTACTGGCTACCCAAAGGGGTTTAGAAAAACTCAGTAAACCCGCAAAAATATCCAGGAAGTCCAAACCAGCCGAAGCTATAAAAACCCCGTCTATTTTTGAAGAGAAAAGGACTTCTCGCAACCCTTTCTCAGATAACAAAACGGTATTGTCAATTTTTTTCTCTGCCACTCCTTTAATAAAAGCATAATCAGGACGATATTTATCAATCTGCTCCTTCAGTTTCTGGTAGTTCTTAAAACCGCTTATAAGGCAGATTTCGAAGCTATCAGGGTATTCAGAGAGCACCTCCAAAATTTGAGTGCCCAAAAATCCGGTAGATCCCAGAACAGCGATTTTCAAAGCCCTCTACCCCCAAATCGTACAAAAGAGATATGCTAAAGGCCCAACCATAAAAAAGGAATCAAAGCGGTCCAGCAAGCCCCCATGGCCGGGCAGAAAAACTCCTGAATCTTTCAAACCCGAGCGACGCTTGAGGCCAGACTCAAAAAGGTCTCCCAAGAAAGCCACACTACCCAGAGCCAGACCAAACCACCAGCCAGTGACTCCTGAAAAAGGCCACAAAGAAAACTTACCTATAAAATAAGCCCCCAGCGCAGCACAAAGCAGTCCGCCCCCAAAACCTTCCCAGCTCTTGCCCGGACTCAAGCGGGGAATCACCTTGTGTTTCCCCCATTTTTTTCCAAAAAGATAAGCTCCAATATCGTTTGACCACACCACCAGAGCAAAACCTACTATGGTTAGTCTGCTCCACTCTACACCCACTCTGACCCAGAAAAGCGGCAGCAAAAAACAATAGAGAACGCCAAACAAAAAGAACCCCACTCTTTCCAAGAGTCGAGACAAATCGTTCATGCCCCAGTAAATTAAAGCTATAAATACTCCATACCAACCAGCAATCAAGAAATGACTAATATTTGTGACTTCAAAAAAAAATTTTCCATAAACCAAGAAGGAAGAAAAAACAAAAAGAACCAGAGCAAAAATTCTTTCTTCCTTTATAAAAACCATCTTTGAGAATTCTTGCATAGCCAGGAGCGAAAGCGTCCAAAAAAGGAAAATAAAGCTCCATTTACTAAAAAGAACCAAAACCAGAAAAAGAGGAATTGTAGCTACAATACTTAATGTCCGTTGCCTTAACTCGCTTTTCTCCATAGAAATAGCGTTTTTCAGCAAATCCCTCCAAATTTTCTCTTCCTTTTAGAAAAATCACCTATAGCCACCTCGAGCTCTTCTGGCGTAAAATCTGGCCATAAGGTGGGAGTAAACCACAACTCAGCGTAAGCCGCCTGCCACAACAAAAAATTGCTCAGCCTTTGCTCCCCCCCAGTACGAATTACCAGATCGGGATCCGGTTGACCTGAGGTGTCCAGAAAGCGAGAAAAAACTTCTTCTCTGAGAAATTCAAAATCACCCCTGTACACTGCAAACCATTTTTGAAAAGCTCGCAAAATTTCATCGCGCCCCCCGTAGTTGAGAGCAATATTCAGTCTGAGGCTAGTGTTGGAAGCAGTCTCTTCCTCAAGCTGGACCATTCTTGAAACCAGATTCTCCGGAAGACCTTCCCTGCGACCGATGAAGATCACTTTAACTCCCTTTTCTTTAAGCTCCGGACCATATCGGTCAATACTCTCTTCAAAAAGTCTTAACAAAGCCTGGACCTCGCTAAGTGGCCTCCGCCAATTTTCGGTAGAAAAAGAATAAAGTGTCAGAGAAACCAGCTTTTCTTCAGAACTCTTGGCCACGATATCTCGAATGACTTCCACACCCTTGCGATGACCCTCTACCCGGGGAAGCCCTCTTCTCTCCGCCCATCTGCCATTTCCATCCATAATTATGGCAACATGTTTTAACTCTCCCATGCTCATAGTTCCATTATTTCCTTCTCTTTACGCTCCCATAGTCCCTCTATTTCGTTAATGTGTTCATCAGTGAGTTTCTGAACCTCAGCCTGGGCATGCTTGCTTTCGTCCTCGGATATTTCACCTGCTTTTTCAAGCTTACGTATCTCTTCGTTAGCCTCTCTACGCAAATTGCGTACAGCCACTTTCGCATCCTCAGCTATCTTTTTAGCCATTTTAGCCATTTCTCTTCTCCGCTCTTCAGTAAGCGGAGGAACTGCAACTCTTATCACGTCAGAATCAACCGCGGGGTTAAAACCTAACTCTGATTTCCATATTGCTTTTTCAATCGCCTTCAGGGAAGCCTTGTCCCAGGGTTGGATAAGTATGGTGCGAGCATCGGGGGTGGTAATGGATGCAATCTGTTTCAACTCCACAAAGGTGCCGTAGTACTCGACCTGGACATTTTCTACCAGTGCCGGAGAGGCCCGACCAGTCTTAACATGGGAAAGCTCCTCCTGAGCTACACTCACTGCTTGCTTCATCCTTTTTTTAATGTCCTTTAATAACTCTTTAACTTTGTCGAGCATCTTCCTCCCTCCCAACAAAAGTTCCAATTTGATGTCCAGTAACTACTTTGACCAGACTGTCTGGCTCACCAATACTAAACACTATAATGGGAATATTATTTTCCATACATAATGAAACTGCGGTGGAATCCATAACCTTGAGGCCCTTATTGAGAAGATCCAGATACTTTAACTTTTCAAACTTTACCGCATCTTTGTGCAAAAGGGGATCTTCTTCATAAATACCATCCACTTTTGTGGCTTTTAAAACCGCCTCTGCCCTGATCTCAGCTGCTCGCAAAGCAGCTGCTGTATCTGTAGAAAAATAAGGATTGCCAGTGCCCGCCGCAAAAATAACGATTCTCCCTTTCTCAAGATGCCGAATAGCTCGCCTTCTAATATAGGGTTCAGCTATAGCCCGCATCTCGATCGCTGTCTGAACACGGGTAGGGACGCCCTTGCTCTCCAGGAAATCCTGAAAAGCAAGAGCGTTAATCACCGTGGCCAACATACCCATGTAATCAGCAGTTACCCTGCTGATACCGTCTTTGTCCGCAGAGCGTCCTCTAAATATGTTGCCCCCACCCACTACTATAGCAATCTCTACTCCCAGGTTTCTCACCTTAATGACCTCTTCACTGAGGTAATCGAGAAACCGAACATCAATGCCCCAGGAAAGAGATCCAGCCAGAGCTTCTCCAGAAAGCTTTAGAAGAATTCTCTTAAAGCGTAATGAAGAATCACTGCTCATCCTCTTCACCCAGCTTGAAGCGAACAAACCTCTTGACTACTATATTCTCACCCAATTTGGCTATCGCTTCAACCACCAGGTCTTTAATTTTTTTGTCCGGGTCCCTAATGTATTCCTGCTCTAAGAGGCAATTCTCCTCATAGAACTTTCTCATCTTGCCTTCCACTATTTTTTGTTTAACATGATCTGGTTTATTACTCTCTTTAAGCTGCTCCCAGTAAATGCTTTCCTCCTGGCTTTTTATTTCCTCGGGAACATCTTCAGGGGCAATCCAGCGTGGGGCTTGAGCAGCAATTTGAAGAGTAAGCTCTTTGACCAGCTTTTGGAATTCTTCAGTGCGGGCTACGAAATCTGTTTCACAATTTACTTCCACCAGCACACCAATTTTACCATCAGTATGCACGTAAGAACCAATCAGCCCTTCCCTGGTCACCCGGCTCTGCTTTTTGGCCGCAGTTTCTATCCCTTTTTTGCGCAGAATATCGCAAGCCTTCTCGATATCTCCACCAGCTTCCTGCAGGGCCTTTTTGCAGTCCATCACCCCTGCTCCGGTGCGTTTACGAAGTTCGTAAACTTCTTTTGCTCCTACCTCAGCCATCACTTATCCTCCTCACTATTTATTTCCTTTTCATCTTCTCCAATTTCCTCAAATTCTTCCTTTTGAAGCTCCTCAAGGATATCTACCGGCTCCTCGGAAACAGGAATTTCCTCCTCAGTGAAACCTTCCTGAGCAACTTCCTCAGCCTCTGCAACTTCACCCACCGGCGGAATCTCCTCTTTGCCTTCCTGAGCTAAACGCCGTCCCTCAAGCACCGCGTCAGCAATGATAGAAGCAAAAAGGCGAATAGCCCGGATAGCATCGTCATTACCAGGAATTACGTAATCAATCTCATCGGGATCGCAGTTAGTATCCACGATAGCCACTGTGGGTATGCCCATTCTGCGAGCTTCAAGAACCGCGTTTCTTTCTCTGCGAGGGTCAACAACAAAAACGCAGTCAGGAAGCCTTTCCATATTTTTAATGCCACTCAGATACTTCTCAAGGCGTGCCTTGCGCTTTCTGATGCGCATGACTTCCTTTTTGGGCAAGCGATCCATAATGCCCTGTTCCTCCATCGCTTCAAACCTTTTAAGCTTTTCTATGCTGCGGCGTATGGTTGTAAAATTGGTCAACATTCCACCCAACCAGCGCTGATTAACATAAAACATGCCACAGCGAGTAGCCTCCTGCTGGATAGACTCCTGCGCTTGTTTTTTGGTGCCTACAAAAAGCACTATTCCATCTTCTTTAGCTAAATCCCGTACAAACTCATAAGCTTTTTCAGTAAGTTTTACCGTTTTTTGAAGGTCGATGATGTAAATATTGTTGCGTTCGGTGAAAATGTAAGGCTTCATCTTGGGGTTCCAGCGGCGAGTCTGATGTCCAAAATGAACACCAGCCTCAAGAAGTTGCTTCATAGTAACAATCACTGAATATACCTCCTTCCGGTTCTTCCCTCTGTGGAGCAAACTCATTCTCCAAAACTGGAGAACACCGGTTCACACTCCACAAGCGTTTTTGTTCTAAAACAGCTCTGGTAAGTATAGCACGGGTAAGGAAAGGTTTGCAACAATTCACAGCGGTTAAAGTATATAACGGGCCACATCCTCGTCCTTCAATACGTCTTCGAGCTGTGAAATCACATAGTCTCTGTCAATCACAAAGCGCTGTCCCTTAAGGTGGGGGGCATTAAAGGAAACTTCCTGCAACAACCGTTCCATAACGGTATGCAATCTTCTTGCACCAATATTTTCCATTTTCTGGTTCAGGCGATAAGATATAGCTGCTATTTCACGGAGAGCTTCCTCGGTAAATTCAAGTTCCACTTCCTCGGTGGCAAGTAAGGCTTTATACTGTTTGACCAGAGAATTGTAAGGCTCTATCAGTATACGATAGAGGTCATCTTCAGAAAGAGGCGAAAGTTCCACCCTGATAGGAAATCTTCCTTGAAGCTCGGGTAAAAGATCCGAGGGTTTAGCCTGAGAAAATGCGCCAGCTGCGATGAACAGGATATGGTTGGTCCTGACCGGACCGTGCTTGGTAAGCACTGTTGACCCTTCCACAATGGGCAAAAGGTCCCTCTGCACTCCACCCCGAGAAACGTCGGGACCATGGGTATCACGACCAGAAGGAGAAGCGATCTTGTCGACTTCATCAATAAAAACAATACCGCTTTCCTCCACGCGGCGTATCGCCTCTGCAGTTACCTCTTCCATGTCAATCAGCCTTTGTGCCTCCTGGTTAAAAAGAATATCTCTAGCATCTTTAACCTTTACTCTTTTTCTCTTTTTGCGAGGAGGAAACATGCCGCCAAACATTTCTCTGAGATCTATACCCAGCATCTCCACTCCCGAGGAAGCAATCACCTCCACTGGAGAAGAACTCTCTTCTACTTCTATTTCTATAATTCTTTCGTCAAGCTCACCTTTACGGAGTTTTTCTCTAAGTTTTTCTCTGGTGCGTTGCAAAGATGATGAAGCTGTTGGCCACACTACGTCCACATGCGGCGATTTTGGGGAAACTGTCTCCTCATCAAAATAAATCCCACTGCTGCCCTTAGAAAGCAGAGCGTCAAGAATTCTTTCTTCCACCAATTCCCGTATCCTCTTTTCCTGATTTTGAATGCGTTCGCTTTTGACCATTCTAATTGCAAGTTCAGTCAAGTCCCGAATGATAGATTCCACATCCTTGCCCACGTAACCAACCTCAGTGAACTTGGTAGCCTCAACCTTGATAAAGGGAGCAGCTGTCAGTCGAGCAATGCGACGAGCAATTTCGGTTTTGCCAACGCCAGTTGGACCAATCATTATGATGTTTTTAGGAGTAATTTCCTCAGCAATATCGGGAGGAAGCTTGCGACGCCTTATCCGATTACGTAAAGCAATAGCCACACTTTTTTTGGCAGCTTCCTGCCCCACGATGTATTTGTCAAGTTCCTTAACAATCTCTTCAGGAGTCAAATATTCATCTACCATACTATGGCCTCCTCAAAGCTTCTCAAGTGTTAACTGCTGGTTGGTGTAAATACATATCTCCGAAGCTATTTTCAAAGATTCCTCCACTACCCCTTCCGGCGGAAGATCTGTGTTACGAAGCAATGCCTTAGCAGCAGCAAGAGCATAATTACCACCTGAGCCGATTGCAGCCACCGGCTCATCAGGTTCTATAACATCACCACGCCCGGAAATAATAAGAATATGTGAAGTATCCATTGCCAAAAGCAAAGCATCCAGGTGGCGCAACATTCTATCTGTCCTCCACAATTTAGCAAGCTCAATCGCTGCTCGAGGCAAGTTACCACTATAGGTACTCAATTTTTCCTCAAAACGTTCCAAGAGGGCCAGGCAATCAGCCCCGCTACCGGCAAAACCCACCAGAACTTTACCTTCCAAGAGGCGACGGATCTTACGGGCTCCGTGCTTCAAAACAGCTTCGTTAAACGTGACTTGCCCATCGCACCCCATAGCTCCTTTACCCTCTTTCAACACAGCAATAACTGTAGTCCCATGAAAGGTTTGGTTCAATCTTCTCGCCTCCCAGAATGAGGATGGGTTAGATCATACACCTTGCGCATTCTTTCCCAATCTATATGGGTGTAGATCTGAGTAGTAGAAAGACTGGCATGGCCAAGCATTTCCTGCACCAATCTTAATTCGCCACCACCGGCCAGGAAATGAGTTGCAAAAGTATGTCTCAAGGTATGCGGAGAAATTTTTTTCTCAAATATACCGGCTTCTCTCAAAACGCGCTCAAACACTTTTCTTATACCCCGCGCACTCAGTCTTCTTCCTCGACGATTAACAAAAAAATACCCCTCTGCATCCTCAAAAAGCTCCCTAAATGTTTCATATTCCTGCAACGCCTGGCGAGTACTTTCGTTAAAAGGCACAATTCTCTCTCGCTTACCCTTTCCATAAACCCTCACCAAACGATTGTGTAAATCAATGTTTTCTCTTTTCAAACTCGCCATTTCACTGACCCGGAGACCACTTGCGTAAAAGAGCTCAAAAATAGCCCAGTTACGAGCATTTAAGAAACACTTATTTTCAAAATATCTTTTCTTCAAAAAAGACAGTAATTGATCGATCTCCGAAAATGTCAAAAAGGTCGGCAACTTTTTTTCAGTTTTGATACCCCCCACTTCCTGCGCCGGATTGGAAGACATCAGTTCTCTCTTTTCCAAGAAGCGATAAAAAGTCCTCAGAGCAGAAAGTTTGTTCTGTTGAGAAACTCTACTCAAACCACTCTGGACCTTAAGATGAACCAGAAAAGAACTTACGTCTTCAGGAGTAGCCCTCAGCAAACTTTTATTTTTACTTTTTAAGAAAAGAGCAAATTGCTCAACCACTCGTCGATAATTTTCGACGGTGTGCGTTGAGTAACCACGTTCTGCTTCAAGATAATGTAAAAAAGCCTTTAAATAATCACTTTCTTTGCAGTTCAATATCCAGAGGCACTCCTTCCCAGTTCAATCTTTGCCTAAATATTTGCTCCACAAGCCTGACGACTCTCTTCTTAACTTCTTCATCTATGAAATTAGTATAAACGCGTATACAGGGAGGAGCAATGCGAGTCTGAGTAGCATAGTAAAGCTTGATTTTTTCGGATAGAAAACCTCTTGCCCTGACCTCAGACAGCCCCTGCTCCAGAATTTCATTGAGAACGCTGGTTTTAACTCTCTGATAGTAACGAGTGATTATACCAGCCAGGGTCGCAAAAATTTTATCTCTGACGCCAGCGTCCAGTGCAGAACCCACCAGGAAGCTTGCATAGTGGAGAAAACTCAAATCTCGACGAGCCCATTCCTCAATCTTTGTTTGGGGAAAATTGGGATTAAGCTTTTGCACCAGATCCCACTTGTTCAGGAAAA
Source organism: uncultured Atribacterota bacterium (assembly GCA_964570785.1). Classification (GTDB taxonomy): domain Bacteria; phylum Atribacterota; class Atribacteria; order Atribacterales; family Thermatribacteraceae; genus Thermatribacter. The sequence goes on from CAZMZG010000002.1 coordinate 42,626, forward strand.
TCAGGCAACACTTTTTTTGCTCAGCAACCTGAGCAGCTATTCTTTTATCTTGGCGGGTTACTCCACTCAAAGGATCAATTACCAGAATGCACAGATCGGCTTCCTGCAAAGCACGCCGAGCTCTGGCCTGAGCATAAAAAGAAATCGCACTCTGGAGACGGGCTCTTCTTACCAACCCTGCCGTATCGATCAACTGATAATTACCAAAAGGGGTATCAACGGATATAGTAACAGCGTCTCTGGTAGTTCCCGGTATATCGCTGACAATGCAACGTTCCCGGCCAAAAAGCAAGTTACAAAGAGTAGATTTGCCCACGTTGGGCTTCCCCAGAACCACTATCCTGGAACGTTGTGGTGGAGACGCTGCTTTGCTCTCGGAAACCATTCCTCTCAGAGCTTTGCCTACCGCTTCCTTGAGGCGTCTTATTCCATCACCATGCAACGCAGATATTTGCAGCATGTTTTCCACGCCCAGAGTAAAAAAATCAGCAGGGGGGACTTCGTGGGTCATTCCCTCTCTTTTATTGATAACCAGCAGCAACCGTTTCCCCAGACGACGCAAGCGGACAATCAATTCCTGTTCAGAAAAAGTAAGAGACGTTCTTCCATCAACCACAAATATTACCAAATCAGCTTCCTCAATAATCTCCCAGGCTTTTTTCTCGACCACACTTTGAAGGAGCTCCTGAGAGTCAAACTCAATACCCCCTGTGTCCACAACCCTTGCTTCTATACCCTGAAAATCAACAACTTCCTCCAGAAGATCCCGTGTCACCCCCGGTGTAGGATCCACAATAGCTATTTTCTTTCCAGCCAAACGATTAAACAGGGTAGATTTCCCAACGTTGGTCCTTCCTACTATTACAACCAGCGGTTGTTTTTTATATTCGCCCATTCTGCTCACCGGCCTCGGTTTGAAGGCTCCTTTCGACCTCTTCCACTATAGTGCGGGGAGTGGAAGCGCCGCTTACCAGCAAAATCTCACCTTCAAGCTGAGGAAGAGAAGAAAGTTCTTCTGCAGTTTCAACCCAAAAAACTCTGACTCCTTCTTGTCGTGCCAGAAGAAAAAGCGCCCGGGTATTAGCACTGTTTTTGCCCCCCACCACTATCACCGCATCAATTTTTTTCGTGCGTATCACATCCAGAAGCTCCTGCTGCCTCTCCTCGGTTTCCGGGCAGAGAGTATAAGCAACTTGCAACTTAACATCTGGAAAACGCTTCCTAAACCATGCCCGAAAGGTATCCACCACAGACCTGGGGAGAGTGGTCTGCTCCACCAACCCCACAAAGCGCCGCTTCTCCAGCCAGCCTGCCACATTCTCCCATTCCTCTGGATTTTTGCTACAAACCACCACTTCGGAATTAATATAGCTCAGCAAGGCTTCAACCTCCGGGTGTTTGTAATCCCCCAGCACGATCAAACCCTCGTTCTCTCTCTGCATCCTCTGAGCCAGAAAACGAGCTTTTCTCACTCGAGGACAGGTAGTATCCACAATTTTTGCGCCTTTTGACTTTAAAACTTCAAAATCCTCTTTTTTTATGCCATGAGAACGAGTAACTACTGTCACCCCGGGAGGAACATCTAAAAGATTATTAACAACCCGGGCTCCTTTATCAATTAAAAACTCCATAACCTGCCGGTTATGAACCAGCTCTCCAAACAAAAAAACTGGTTCCTGCTTTTCCTCTAAAGCCTGAAGAGCTTTTTGGAAGGCTCGCTCTACACCGGGACAAAAACCAGCTTTCCTGGCCACCACTACTTTTTTGCTCATTGCTGCACCAGGTTATAAAGCAAATCTACTACCTGTTCTTTACTCATAAACGAAGAATCCACCAGCAAAGCTCCTTCAGGCATCCTTAGAGGAGCTTCACTGCGATTAGAATCAATGTAATCCCGCTCCAAAATATTCCTCAAAACCAATTTGTAATCCATTTCCTGCCCTCGCTCTTTTAGCTGTAACCATCTTCTCCGAGCCCTGATTTCAGGAGAAGCAGTAAGAAAAATTTTCAAATCGGCATCAGGCAAGATAACTGTGCCGATATCTCTACCCTCGGTTATGGAAGGACGTGAAAGAGCTAAGTTGCGCTGCTTAACTTTCAAAAACTGACGAACTTCTTTCAAGGCAGCCACTGGGGAAACCATCTGGTCCACCAGCGGAGTGCGGATTTCCTGGGTTACCTCTTTTCCATTGAGAAAAACCCTGCCTTCTTCAGTAAGTTCTATCTCAACTTCGTCAAGCAACTCCTGCACCAGTTTTTCATTTTGGACATCTATTTTCCTGGCGATCAGAAAAAGAGTCACTGCTCTGTACATAGCACCAGTATCCACATAGAGATAGCCCAGCTTCGCCGCCAGCTCAGAAGCCACAGTACTTTTCCCGGCTCCTGCTGGACCATCTATAGCAATCGTCCTTTTCATAAGCAGTTCCTCTCCTCAAGTTCGCAAAATTCCACCCTCTCGTAACCCAACACTCGCAGATGATCAAAAAACTCTGGATAACTTATTTTCACACAATCAACATCTACTATTTCAACCGCTTCCCTGGCAATCAGGCCTGCCACAACAAAGCTCATGGCAATACGATGATCCCCAAAGCTTCCCACTCTACCTCCGTTTAGCTTTGAAGGACCTTCAATCACCAATCCGTCACTGCGTTCTTCCACTCTGGCCCCGAGGGCCTTCAAGCCCAGAAACATCGCTCGCAAGCGATCACATTCCTTCACCCGCAATTCTTCTGCACCAGTTATAGAGGTAACTCCCCGAGCCTGAGTGGCTAAAACTGAAAGAATGGGCACCTCATCGATAAGGGAAGGAATGAGTTCCTTCCCAATGTTAATACCATGCAAAGAAGAAAACTCGACCTCCAGATCTCCCCGGCGTTCACCAAATTCTTCCCTCAAATTATGAATTTTTATCTGACCGCCCATCTGAACAATGCACCTCAGAAAACCAGACCGAGTAGGATTAAGACCCACATCCTGGATGTAAATGCGAGATCCGGGTATCGTTAAAGTTGCCGCAACAAGAAAGGCCGCTGAGGAAACATCTCCAGGAAGCGAAAAATTCCTGGCCTTTAGCGGCGTAAGAGGAGGATAAACCATTATTCGGCCAGGCTTTCTCTCCAACTGAACTCCAAGGTAAGAAAGCATGTTTTCGGTATGATCCCGGGAAGCAAAGGGTTCCCTTATGCAGGAAGGAGCACTGGCTCCCAGCGCCGCAAAAAGCAATGCTGATTTCACCTGGGCACTGGCAACAGGAAGGCTATACTCGAAGGGATAGAGAGGATATTTACCCCGAATGAAAAGGGGCAAAAACCGGTCACCATCACGTCCCCCAATTTGAGCACCGGTTAGAGAAAGCGGTTCGATTATCCTTCGCATAGGCCTACAGCGCAAACTTGCATCGCCAGTTATCACCGTAAGTCCTTTCACCCAGGAAGCAACACCACACAGAAGACGCGCCGTGGTTCCTGAGTTACCAGCGTAAAGCACGTCCTCGGGTTCTGCAAGTTCTCTCCAGCCACCGCTTTCCAAAATCACTTTGCCAGCATCTGGATAGGTTTCAATCTTGACTCCAAACTGATGTAAACAGGATAAAGTAGAAAGACAATCCTCACAAAAAGAAAACCCAGACACTTCAGTAGTTCCCTGAGCCAGGGCGGCCAGAATCGCCGCCCTGTGGCTCAAAGACTTATCACGAGCGCAGCAAAGAGAACCAGCAAGAGGACGATTCACTGGATGTACCCGCGCAACCTTCATGGGTCAACCTCGCCAAACAAATCCTTGCGAAGATTTTTTGCTTCCCCAAAATAGACGTGCCTCACTGTTTCCTGGTCAAACGGTGTGTTGGCTAACACCATAATCCGTATACACCTTTGCAATCCACCTGCCACTTGAGCTTCCTGAGCACATAGGATAGGAATATAACGAAACTTTTCTTGCTCCCGTATGGCTTCCGCAGGAAAGACAGATTGAATGTCGGGAGTGAGAGTTATAAAAACCGCCGCAACATCTTCCACATTGAGCAAATTCTTTTCCAGAATGGCCTCGAAAAGCTCGAGAGTAGCTTTTTTCACCTGAAGAGCCTCGTCGCTACTTACGACAACAGCCCCTCTTATTCCCCGTATCAATATTACCCAACCTCCCCACCAATAATCAGCATCAAAATTCTATGCCTTCTCGAGCGGGAATTCCCTTTTGAAAGGGGTGTTTCACGCATCTGACCTCCGAAACCAGATCCACTCTTTCAATTAGTTCCCGGGGTGCCTTTCTCCCTGTAATCACCACTTCAAGGGAACTTATTTTACTTTCCAAAACCCGTTCGAACTCGACAAAAGCTAAAAAATCATACCAAAAAGCGTAACAAAATTCATCCAGCACCATAAGGTCCCATCCTCCCTCAAGCATGGCCTTCTTCGCTACTTCCCAACCGCATTTGAACTCCTTAAAATCCAGCTCTGAGGGTTCTCGACCTATAAGGAACTCGCCAGAACCAAACTGATAAAACTCTACACCCGGAAGGCACTGCATGGAAGCCAGCTCTCCGGTAAAGCGTTTTTTAAAAAACTGAAGATATAAAATTTTCCACCCCCAACCAGCCGCTCGAAGGGTCAGCCCTAAAGAAGCCGTGGTTTTACCTTTTCCATCGCCTATATAAAGCTGCACCAGTCCTTTTCTTTCAGGTTTTTTCATTAGCCTTACCTCGCAGAAGACGGATTCGCAAATCTTGAAGAGCTTTTAGTTCATGAGCATTCAAATAACGCCACTTTCCAGGAAGAAGTCCGGAATCAAGAATTACAGGACCCATTTTTACTCTGATAAGTCGCAACACTGGATGCCCAATTTCTTCAAAAAGAATCTTTACTTCGTGCTTTTTTCCTTCAGTGAGAGTCACTCTAACCAGGCTCAAAGAAGCATTCCTCTCTATTACCAAACCCTCTCGAATACGATAGTTTTTCTCGTTGAACTTTATGCCCCGCTTTAGAGTGTCCAGCTCCTGCAGAGTTACTTCGCCCGCAGCATAAACCAGGTACTCCTTTTCGACTTCAAAGCGGGGATGAGCAAGAACATAGGCAAGCTGACCATCATTGGTGAAAAGCAGCAGGCCTTCACTATCCTGGTCCAGGCGACCAACTGGGAAGACCCGATCAGGTATGTCTCGAACAAGCTCGGCAACCGTCTTCCTTCCCAGGGGGTCGAAAAGGGTGGTCAGGTAACCCCGGGGTTTGTAAAGTTGAAAGTAAATGAACTGTTCTCCTGCAAATTCGACCAACCTGCCATCCACGGTCACCCGATCTCTCTCGGTAACCCGGTATCCAGGAGAGAGCACGACTTCACCATTCACCATAACCCGACCTTCTTGAATCAGACGGTCACATTTTCTTCTCGCAGCTACACCGGCTTTAGCCAGGAATTTGTTTAAACGCTCCTCCACGTTCTCCCCCCAGAAAGTTAGCACATATTTTACGCCAGGTCTCTTCACTCTCTAACCCAAAAACTTCATAGAATTTATCGGTTACCTGGTACTTAAGAGGAAATTTTTTACCAGCATCTTCGGTAACCACCGAGACCAAGCCCCTTTCAAGCAAAGACCTGAGAACACTCCCCGAATCAACTCCTCGTTTCAAATCTATTTCTCCCTTGCTCACCGGCTGGTGAAGCGCGACAATCGCCAGCACTTCTAAAGCCGCTCTGGAGAGTTTACTCTGAGAAACAACCTGTAACTTCTGCTTCAAAAAAGAACCAATTTCAGGGCGAACCACCATTTGCCATTTACCAGCAACCTTACGCACCACAACGGCCCCTTCGCGCTGATTCAACTCCAGGCAGAGTTCTTGCAGTGCTTTTTCAGTCTCTTCAAGAGAACAATCCACAATTTCGCTTATTTTTTTCAGAGAAAGAGCGCGTGGAGAGGAAAACAGCAAGGCTTCCACCAGCACTTTAGTTTTCAGATGTTTCCCACTCATCCTCAACACTCAAGATGTAGTCACCGTTTCTTTCCCGCAGGAAAAAGACCTTTCTAAAAATAAGGTCCAGAAGAACTAAAAAAGTGGCAATAGCCTCTTTCTTTGAATAAACATTTTCAAAGAACACAGACCAGGCATACTGTTTTCTCTTTTGCTCGTTTATAATGGCCAAAACCCTCTGCCTGCATTCTTCAACCAGCATCGCAAATTGAGCGTCTAACTGCAAAACATTCTCCACTCTTCGAGTAGAAAGCAAAGTCTGACAGAGTTTTAAAAGCTCAGAAAGATCAAGTTCCTCCACATCAGCATATTTTTTACTTTGCAATCCACTCCAGCGCTCCCGTGGAGCCTTAAACAGGTTTTCTTCTCTATCGTGCAGGGTAGCAAGAAGTTCGCTTATTTCATCCAGCCAGTCTCTCTCCAGGAGAGGACAAGAATCCATTGCTGGCTCTGAACATCCAGGTTCATCGTCACCCAGAATACTATTTATTGCCTGCCCAATATCAGCAAGCAATTCTTCAATGAGGGCTACTCTCTCCATAAAAGAAGCAGCCTTACCAAAATTGACCTTATCCCATTTATCGAGTAATTCCATAGGAAATCTTTATCGCCTCTCTAACTTCTTCCATAGTCCTGCGAGCAATCTCCCGAGCCTTTCGGCTTCCCTCAATAAGGATTTCTTTGATTAGTCCTTCTTTTCCCTGGTATCTCTCGCGCCGAAACATAATACGATCCATGAAATCTGTCAGAAGCTCGGCCAGCTGCTTTTTGCAAGCCACACATCCCAGGGAACCACTGCGACAGTCCCGCTCAATCTCTTCAACCCGAGGGTTGGCTATCGCCTCATGAAAGGTGAAAACGTTGCATCGCTCCGGATGTCCCGGGTCATGACGTCGAACTTTCTCAGGATCCGTGAACATGGCCATTACCTTTTTCTGAATTTCCTCTCGCGTATCATTTAAAGCAATGTAGTTATTCAGGCTTTTACTCATCTTTCTACCATCAATCCCCAGTATCCTGGGCGAAGAGGTTAACAACGCTTCCGGCTCAGGAAACACAGAACACTGATAAAGAAAATTAAAACGACGGGCAATCTCGCGAGTTATTTCGATATGAGGAACCTGGTCCTCGCCTACTGGAACTCGCGATGCTTTGTATATCAGAATATCTGCCGCCATCAATACCGGGTAGCCCAGATGTCCAAAACCAACCGCTTCTTTCAAACCCATATCCTGCAGTTGCTGTTTCAGCACCGGGTTCCTTTCTAACCAACCCACTGGGGTAATCATGGAAAAAAGGAGGTTCAGCTCAGCGTGCTCCGGAACCAGGGACTGAATCATTAGAATGCTCTTTTCTGGGTCCAGACCCACGCTCAACCAGTCAGCAACCATTTCCATCAGGTTCTTTTCTATTTCTTGAGTACTATCAAAAGCGGTAGTCAAAGCATGCCAATCGGCTACCCCAAAGATACAATCATATTCATCCTGAAGGTGAACCCAGTTTTGCAGAGCCCCGAAGTAATGACCTATATGCATCCGGCCAGTAGGACGCATACCGCTGAAAATCTTTTCCTTAATGGTCACCAGTTTTCATCCTCTCCCAAAGTTTTATGGCCAAAGCTATTTCTTCCTCGCGACTGGAAACCAGGCCATCAATCCTGGCCATCTGCAGTCCTCGCAAAATTTTAGCATAAATTGGGCCCTGAGGTATGCCCAACTGCCTGAGATCAGAACCACTCAACTCCGGTTTAATATACCTCCATCTGAATAAATAATTCCTGATCCGCTCCCTCGCCAGCTCTTCATGGTAAAACTTGGCCAGAGTGAAATACAGAAATTCAAGCGGCATCTCCGAACACGCTTCAAATAGGTTTGAAGGACGGGAAGCTTCGTCCTTCAGGACCTTCTCAAACGCAGCGCGTTTTTCAAGGTAATTCTTTACCTTGGAATAAAAACGTTTGGAAAGATGAAGGCGCTCCACAAATCCTTCCAGGGAGCCAAATCGTATACCAGAAAGCAAGGGTGCCATCTTCAAGAGAAAAATGTCCAGTTTTTCAGCAGATGCTTCTTCCTGAATCAATTTTTCAAGCCGGGGGTAAATAATTTCATAATCGCTTTTCCAGACGCAACCCGGAAAAAGGTAAGGAAACATATCCAGCTGGTAAAGGCGCTGCAAATAAGTATAAAACCCGGCTAATCTCAAAATAAGCTGGATTTCTTCCTTAAGGCGGTCAGGCTTGATCTTTGACAGCAAGCCCTCGCGAATGGTTTGCTTAAGAAGGCTCATAGTAAAGGGCTCAATTTGAAAGCTGTACTTTTTCTCAAAGCGAACCGCCCTTATGGCCCTTGCTGGATCTTCCACAAAGCTAAGCGGATGCAAAACCCTTATAAGCTTCCTTTGCAGGTCCTTAAAACCCCCAAAAAAGTCGAAAAGCTCTCCCCAATCATCGGGGTAGATGCTTATCGCCATGGCGTTAATGGTGAAATCTCTTCTGAAGAGGTCACGCCGCAAATTGCTGTGCTCTACCTGAGGAGGAGCGCCGGGATAAGCATAGAATTCCTGTCTTGCCGAGGCAAAGTCTATCCTTCTTCTCCGTTCACCAACGAAAAGAGAAGCGGTACCGAAAGGTTGATAGGTAACCACTTTTGCTCCCAGCTTCTGGGCCACAAAGCTGGCAAACTCGATGGCATCGCCCTCAACTACCAAATCCAGATCATAGTTGGGAAAACCCAGGATGAGGTCTCTTACCACTCCCCCAACCAGATAAACCCTGAGACGCTTTCTCTTGGCAAGCTCGGAAATAAGCTGAATATATTGAAGGTCCTCCCTGTTGAAATGATCGAAGATTTTTTCTGCAAAATTAACGCGCTTTAAGCTCCGCACTTCCAGGTTTTGCCTCTGATGCAAGCCCCTTAAGAGATCACTCCGGGTTATTATGCCCAGGACCAGGCCATTCCTGGTGACCGGCACTCTACCAATATCCTGTTCCACCATCAACTGCCACACCTTGAAAATAGAATCTTCAGGTCCAACACTTATCACCTGAGGATTCATGAAGCTTTTGACCGGGGCATTATTGAGCCCGTGACTTATTGCCTTCTCCACATCCTTTCGCGAAATAAGCCCCACCAGATTGCTCTCTTCCACCACTGGCAAACCTGAAAAACCAAAACGCATCATGGTCAAGAATGCTTCCTCCACAGTGGTTGATGGAGACACGACCTTTACCGGGTAAGACATGATCTCCCCGGCTTTGATCAGGCGAACACAGCGTTGCATCCCTTCTTCAATCTTCTGGCGGACTTCAGAGAATGACATGCCTTTCACGCTGCAGGAAGCTGCACTACGATGCCCTCCACCACCCAGCTCCTGCAACACACAGTTTAAGTCAATCTCCTCGATTCTGCTGCGAGCAATGACATAAATTTTCTCCTCCATGGCAAAGAGGGCAAAAAGCACGTCTATCTCTTCAAGGTCCATGAGTTTGTGAACCAGAAAAGAAACTCCCTCCACATATTCCGGGAGTTGCACTTGAGTAAAATGAACCACACAACCCGCAATTTCTTTAGTTTCCAGGGAATTTATCATATCTTTTAAAATGCGGCGCTGAATAGAAGTTAGCTGTATGCGCGTGAAACGGGGGATAAAAGAAAGCAGTGCTCCCTTTTGAAGGAGAAAGGAAGCAGCATCCAGATCCTGAAAAGTAGTGGTGGAAAAGGTAAAGAAACCTGTATCCTCATAAATCCCCAGTGCAAGCAGGGTGGCTTCCAGGGAATTAATTTCTATGTTTTGCTCTCTTAAAAGCTCGACCATGATGGTCGAACAGGCTCCCCGCCTGAGCAAAAGCTGTCTCTCATCCCTTTTTTCATCGCCATCAGTTAAATGATGGTCAATAATACAGTAATCCACCTTGCCTTCTTTAATGAGCAAACCCGCTTTGCCAACCCGCTCTACAAAAGAAGTATCCACCACAAAAACTTTTTCTATTTCTTCCCAGAACACCTCTTTCTCCTTCAAAAAATCAAAGAATTGTCCGTAAAGAGAAAGAAAACGTCGCAGGTTGCGGTTTACGCTACCTCCCAGAACTATTTGGGTAGAAGGAAAAAGACGAGTGACAGCGTACATGGAAGCAAAAGCATCAAAATCAGTTCCTTCATGGGCGACTACAATTTGCACTGCACAGTTCCTCCACAAAACGCTGAAAAAGTCTTCGCAGGTTCTTTTCCTGCAAAGAAGCAAGCTTTAAAACTTCAGCATGAGAAAGTGGCTTTTCAGAAATACCACTTCCCCAGTTGGTTACCAGCGAAATTCCTGCAACCTTCATCCCCAGCGTACAAGCCAGCTTTGCTTCTTTAACAGTAGACATACCCACCACATCTGCACCAATTTTCCTTAGCATTCTAACTTCCTGGGGTGTCTCGTAAGAAGGCCCCAACACTCCCGCATAAACACCTTTCTGGGCCTTAACTCCGCTTCGAATAGCCAACTCAAAAAGCAACGAGCCCAAAGAAGCATCGTAAAAGGGGCGCGTGCCACATAAAAAATCGGGAGAAAAAGTAAAGTCAAGCTGGTCCTGGATTATCATCAGCGTCCCGGGTTCAATAGATTTCCTCAGGCTCCCCGCAGCGTTGGTCAAAACCAGTTCTGAAACTCCCGCCAGGGCAGAAAAAAGCACTGGAAAAGCTACCTCCCAGAAATTGTAACCCTGGTAAAGATGTAATCTACCCATAAAAAACAAAATTCCGGTCTCTCTCCACTGCCCCACCAGAACTCGGTATTGATGCCCAGAAACGGCATCCGGTAAAACAAAAAATTCTTTGTATTCAAACTCCTGTACCACTTTCATTTCCCACAAAACACAGTCCCATCCTGAACCAAGAACAAAAGCTACCCGAGGAATTACTTTCAGACGGGAAGCAAAGAGCTGCGCAGCGGAATAGATGCTTTCAGGACAAAACTTTTGAAGCAAAGCTTGTGCCCGGTCCATGCCACTCGACTCCCAAAAGTTCTGCTATGAAATGAGCAACATCACAAAAGGTATCTCTGATACCCAGGCTTAACCCCCTTTTTCTACCAGGAAGATAAACGATAAGCAGAGCGTATTCCCTGGAGTGGTCAGTACTTGGAGTTGTGGGATCACAACCGTGATCGCTGGTAATGATAAGCAGTTCTTCTTCTTTTAGAGAAACAAGGAAATCAGCCAAGGCAGTATCCCATGACTGAAGAGCCATGGCAAAACCATGGGGGTTGTTGCGATGACCGTAGAGGGTATCAAAATCATTAAAGTTGGCCCATACCAGATCGCCTCGCCCGCTTTTCTGCAATTCAGAAAATACCCTGAAAGTATCTGCATTGTCAGCAGTTTTTATGGAATCGCTTATGCCTCGAAGAGCAAAAATTTCCCCAATCTTACCCACACCTATCACTTCTTTGCCAGAAGCAACCAGCACATCAAGCACAGTTGGGGAAGGGGGAGGCAGAGAGAAATCCTTGCGACGAGGTGTGCGCACGAACTTACCTGGTGAGCCCACGAAGGGGCGGGCGATAACCCGGGCCACAGCATACTCCCCAGCCATTATTTCTCGTACCTTTCGGCACATCTCATACAATCGAGAAGGAGGGATAACCTCTTCATGGGCTGCAATTTGCAACACAGAGTCAGCGGAAGTGTAAACTATGGGGTAGCCGGTGCGCAGATGCTCGGCACCAAGCTCTTCAATTATGACCGTACCTGAAGCAGGTTTGTTCCCCAAAATTGGCCTGCCAATGACCTCTTCGATGTAACTTACCACCTGGGGAGGAAAACCCTGGGGATAGACAGGAAAAGGTTTATCCAAAATAATGCCCGCGATTTCCCAGTGTCCGGTAAGGGTATCTTTGCCTGCTGAACGCTCCTGCATCTTCCCGTAGAAGGCTCGGGGATCGGGAACCTTAGCTACTCCTGGTATAAAATCTATACATCCCAGGCCCAACTTCTCCAGATTAGGAAGATGCAACCCTCCTACTACCTGAGCAGTGTTGCGCAGGGTATGGCTACCTGCATCGCCATACAGGTCGGCGTCGGGAAGTTCTCCCACCCCCACACCATCTAAGAGAGCAATGAAGATTCTCATTTATTTTCTCCCAACCACTGCCATACGGCTATCATAGTCTTAGCGTCTTTTATTTCACCGTCCCGAAGCATCCGATAAGCTCGCTCAGCGTCCACTTCCCAGCAATAAATGACTTCATCTGCATCTCCCTGGCGAGGCTTGGAAATGGGTTTTGCATTTTGGGCTCTGAAAAAGTGAATTACTTCACTGCTGTAACCAGGAGCAAGAACCACTTGAAAAAGGTATTCCCAATCCTGAGAAACATAACCCGTTTCCTCCTCGAGCTCGCGCTGGGCACAGGAAAGAGGCGATTCGTTTTTCTCCAGGGTACCGGCTGGAATCTCCCATAACCACTCACCAACTGGAGCCCTAAACTGTTTGATCAGAAGCAGTTTCGAAGACGTGGTGGTAGCTAAAATACTGACCGCTCCCGGATGCTGGATAAAAATCCGCTTCATATCCCCTTGATAAGTATTGCGAACTACCTTAAAAATACAGGCATCCATTATCAGCTCGCTGTGTTCAAGTTTGGGGATTTCCAGAGAAAGCTCTTCATTTTCCTCAAAACGATAAAACACTACTATACCTCCTCTTCTGGACTAATCCACACGTGTTTGACCTCTATTTCCGGATGCTGACTGAGTTCTTCAACAATCAAACCTGGGTCTCGAACAGCAATACGCATAACTACATAGCGAAACTGAGGGCGTCCCTCATCATAGAAAGTAGCCAGACTCAGAATGTTAACGTTGTGTTTCTTAACAATACCTGTTACTTCATGCAAGATACCCGGCTTTTGAGGAAGTTCCAGAGTGATCCTGCTTCCTCCCTCTTCAACCCCCAGTGTCTCCACGAGAGCTTCGAAAATATCCGACTCGGTGATAATGCCCACTACTTTTGAATCTTCAACCACCGGCACTCCACCGATTTCATTTTGTTTCATTATCAAAGCGACTTCCTCAAGAGGAGTATCGGGAGTAACAGTAATGACCATTTTTTTCATAATCTCGGCCACAGTCATCTTACTCAAAAGGTAAGTAAGCTCAAAACGGCTCAAAGTGGTGGCTCTGGAGGGAGTCGCCTCAAGAAGATCATTATAGGTCACAATCCCCACCAGCTTCTGGTTGTCAACCACCGGTAATCTGCGTATTTTTCTGTCTTTCATGATCTTCTGAGCTTCCAGAACAGGGGTATGGCTGTTGACGGTGATTACCTCTTTGGTCATCCGGTCCTTAACTAACATTAACCTCGCCCCCCTTAATGACAAAATCCCGGCCTACCCGAAGAGCTTTAAGATTGACCTCTAATAAACCCTCCTTCCCCCGTAGAACACTTCGTAGCGCTTTTTCAATACTCGCAAAACCTACCAGCTCTCTTCTGGCTACCAACCCTCCAAGCATCACCATGTTTATTACCCGAGGACTACCCGCTATTCTTTTTGCCAGCTCATTAGCAGGTATTTCCACAACTTCCACCGCGTCAGAGCGATAACTTGTGGAAACCAGGGAAGAGTTGACCAGCAAAAGCCCTCCTTCGCGAACCGAAGCAACAAACTTCTTTAAGGAAGGTTCGTTCATAACCACACAAATGTCAGGATGAGCAGTAACCGTGGCTCCTATTTCTTCTTCGGAAATTATGACCGTGCAATTAGCCGTTCCACCTCGCATCTCAGGCCCATAAGAAGGAAACCACGTAACCTCATATCCTTCGATCATTCCCGCTTCAGCAAGAACCCGACCCAGAAAGAGAATTCCCTGTCCTCCGAACCCAGCGATAACTATTTCAGCATGCATTGAACACGTCCTCCTTAACCTTGATTTCACCAATTTCAAAATAGGAAGACATTTCCTTTTCCAGCCACTCCACCGCTTCCACAGGACTCATGCCCCAGTTGGTAGGACAGGGAGAAAGAAACTCTACCATAGAGAAACCCTTACCTTCTATCTGAGTAAGAAAAGCCTTACGCACCATTTCTCTGGCTTTGCGAATCAAACGGGGATTGGTAAGAGCAGCTCTCGCTATGTATGCGCTACCTTCACAGGCAGCCAGCACCTCGCCAAGGCGCATGGGAAAACCATGCATTCTGGCATCTCTGCCTTCCGGAGAAGTCTTAGTCTTTTGACCCAAAAGAGTGGTAGGCGCCATCTGACCTCCAGTCATACCAAAAACAGCGTTGTTAACAAAGAAAGAAGTTATCAACTCTCCTCGATTGGCCGCATGAACAATTTCTGCGGTTCCTATAGCCGCAATGTCACCATCTCCCTGATAGGAAAAAACTACCCTGTCCGGAAGCGAGCGTTTAATGCCCGTGGCCACTGCAGGAGCCCTGCCATGAGCACCCATTACAAAGTCTACATCCAGAAATTCGTAGATATACACCGAACAGCCAACTGGACCAACCCCAATGGTTTTATCAGCAATACCCAATTCATCTATGACTTCAGCAATAATCCTCTGAGCCAAACCGTGGTGACAACCCGGACAGTAAGTAAAGGGTTTCTTTATAAGGGTCCGAGGTCTTTCAAACACTGCTTTCATGAGTTATCACTCCCTTCTCTCAAAGCAAAAACCCGCTCCAGCACCTCGTCAACAGTGGGAACCATCCCCCCCGTTCTTCCGTAAAAATACACTTGAGCTTCACCTGACACAGCCAGCAACACGTCTTCAAGCATCTGTCCCAGGTTCATTTCCACCACCAGCGCCCGGCCTGCTTTCTGAGCCCACTCCCTGACAGCTTGCTTCGGGAAGGGATAAAGAGTTATGGGACGCAAAAGACCAAGGCGTAAACCAGCCCTTTCACCTTCTCTAACCACGCTCTTTAAAATCCTGCCCACCGTTCCAAAACCCAAAAGAAGCATTTCCGGTTCTAAAGAACCAAAATACTCGAAGCGAACCTCTTCCCGCTCGATACGTAAATATTTCTCCTGCAACTTTAAGTTAAGCTTTTCCAGTTCTCTGGGGTCCAGAGCAAAACAGAGAATATATTTTCGCTCCTTTCCATTCTTACCCCTTACCGCCCAATTTTTATCCGGCAAGGAAGGTAAAGAAGGTTCCTTAAAAACCACTGGTTCCATCATCTGGCCCAGCATACCATCACCAAGAATCTCCACTGGATTGCGATACTTATCAGCAAGATAAAAAGCAAGATAGGTCAAATCCACCAGTTCTTGAATAGAGGAAGGAGCCAGAGTAAGCACCCGATAATCTCCATGACCTCCACCCCGAGTAGCCTGGAAGTAGTCGCTCTGGGCAGGCTGAATGTTGCCCAAGCCCGGTCCCCCTCGGACCATGTTTACCACCACACAGGGCAATTCTGCCGAAGCAAGGTAAGAAAGCCCTTCCTGCTTCAAACTCAAACCCGGCCCTGAGGAAGAAGTCAAAACACGCATGCCGGCTGCCGCCGCACCATAGACCATGTTAATAGCTGCCACTTCGCTTTCTGCCTGGAGAAAAACACCTCCCACCTCAGGGAGACGTTTGGAAAGGTACTCGCTGATTTCCGTCTGGGGGGTGATAGGATAACCAAAGTAAGCACGACAACCAGCACGAACCGCAGCTTCGGCAACTGCTTCATTGCCTTTCATTAAAATTCTTTCCACCATGCTTCACTCCTTATAAACAGCAATCGCCACTTCGGGGCAGACCTCAGCACAAAAACCGCAACCAATACACTTTTCCTCTGCACAAACTCTGGCTGGGAAATATCCCCGGGAATTGAAATCTTCAGAAATAGCAAGCACTCCACGGGGGCAAACCCGCAAGCATAAACCACATCCCTTGCAAAACTCAAAGTCAATTACCACTCGACTACCCTTTTTGGAAATTGCCATCAGCATCATCGCCTCCCACATTCCATGCTAAATTAAGATAACGACGTATACCTAAAACTGCACAATCCAGAAAGCCCAGAACGGAAGAAGACAACTTCAGCTCCTCCCAAACCGCCACAAACCAGATTGGCAAACCAAGTTTTTGAGAAAGTATTTTTGCCTTTTCAAAAGCTTGCTGGATCAAATTTTCATTGGTGTAGCGACCAAGATGGTCGTTCAAAATCAGGGAATGAAAGTTGGTCCCCACCTGTTCTTCTATTCTGCGCACAAAAGAACAGTAGCTTGCTACCGACTCAAAAAAGGGACGATGAAAATTAACTACCAGACTACAGTAAACTTTCCTACTTTGCCAGAAAGGAGCAAGACTCCTGAAAATACGCAAACCTCGCTCATCACCCCCCAGATCGATTATAAGGGGCGCTTCCAGAGAAGCATTGCTAAACAGCTCCAGGAATTCTTTTTCCCACACCGGGTAATCTGAAAAACGACCTACTGAGGAGCTCTGGCGGAGGGAAGCTTCAAGGCGGTAACGTCCGCTGCGCAGGGTAAAATCACTCTTTACAAAATCAAGGTCCAGAAGTTCACATTCTCGAGCCAGAAATTTCTTTAAATAAGCAGCCAGGTTAAGGGCAAGTTCCGTCTTGCCGGTGCCACTTGGCCCACCAAGCACAATGATTTCACTTTCTTGCCAGTTTTCGGTAAAAAAATCACCTGCTTTAATTACCTGCACCACCGACCCTCTCC
This sequence comes from uncultured Atribacterota bacterium, assembly GCA_964570785.1. Taxonomy (GTDB): domain Bacteria; phylum Atribacterota; class Atribacteria; order Atribacterales; family Thermatribacteraceae; genus Thermatribacter. The sequence goes on from CAZMZG010000002.1 coordinate 59,258, forward strand.
AATAGGGTTCGAGCGTACTCCACCCCAGAGCGATCCTCTTCACCCGCTCCAAGCATCCGGGCCAGCTCTTCAACCCGTTCTTCGCGGTTAAAGAGGGATCGCACTTCAACCTCGACTTTCTCCCCGACAAAACGCTTTCTCACCCTGAGATGATGATCAGCAAAACAGGCTATTTGGGGTAAATGAGTTACGCATATCACCTGATGATTTTCGGCTAATTTCTTTAACCGCTCACCAAGCCAAAAAGCGGTCCTGCCACCCACTCCCTGGTCTATTTCGTCAAAGACCAGAACTGGCAAGCTCTCCAAACCAGAGATTAGAGACTTAATAGCCAGGACGATGCGGGAAATTTCTCCTCCGGAGGCAACCTCAAGCACCTTGCCCATTTTCTGACCCGGATTAACGGAGATAAGGAATTCGACCACATCGGTACCTTCCTCGGTGAAAACCCGTTCCTTGCAAAAATCAACCTTAAAGCGTGCTTTTTCAAGTCCCAGCTGAGCAAGTTCTCTCTCGACCAGCTCACTGAAACTTTGTGCTACTCTTTTCCTTGCCAAAGAAAGTCTTGCGGCAAGTTCACTCAGTTCATTCTCCAAAAGGCACCTGCGTTCCTTCAAGCGCTCTATGAGCAAACGGGTGTTTTCAAGCTCTATCAGTTTTTCCCTGCTTTCTCTCCGAAACTTGACAAAGCTTCCTGTGGTTAAACAGCGATATTTCCTTTTCAAGCGCTCCAGAAGCTCTATTTTTTCCTCAAGTTCCCTAATCTCCTCTTCAGAAAAAGAAAAACTCTCCCTGAACTTTCCCAAAACATAAGAAACTTCCTGCAAACCTGCACAAAGCCCACCCAGGTTCTGAATAGCAAGCTCGAGTTCCTGAAGTTTCTCATTCCCCTGAGGCAAAGAGCGCAACTCCTCTTCGATCCGGCTTAACCTACCCAAAATACCTTCTTCAAGCTCATCACCTTCGATCTCGCGCAAGGCTCTCCCCAGGACTTCGAGAAAAAGTTGCGCATTGGCCATGCGGTTAAAATCACTCTCCAACTGGAATATTTCCTCATCAGATAAACCCAGCGAATCCAGCTCTTCAACAATTTCTCTCAACTCAGAAAGTTTACTATCTACGTCTTTCCCCAGGGTAGCCAACTTATCACAAATCCCCTTCCACTCTCTGAAAACTCTGCGATACTCTTTCTTACAAGATAAAGCTTCCTGATCCAGAAGGGCATCCACAATACAAAGCCTGTTGCGCGGCTCAAAAAAATTTATCTGTTCACCCTGTCCATAAACATCAAACAACCTGGAACTCAATTTTTTAAGGAAAGCAAGGGGAGCTGACCTGCCGTTAACCCTGCATTTACTCTTGCCCCGGGAAGAAATTTCTCGGGAGAGCACTACCTCATCACCATACAGTAGACCTTTTTCTTTGAGCAATTCCTGCACTTCCGGATTGTTCCGAACATCAAAGAGAGCCTCAACCAGAGCACAGGGTGCGCCTATCTTAACCAAATCTTCCCGAACTCGGACACCAGAAAGCAAAACCAGTGCATCAACTACCAGAGACTTACCAGTACCGGTTTCACCCGTCAAGACATTCAGACCTTTCTCAAAAGAGATGCTCCGATATTCCACAATAACCAGGTTCTTGACTACCAGTTCCTTTAGCATTCTCCCTCGACTCGTTTACGAATATCCATGCCCCAGGAAAGCTTTCTGCGCAACAAAGAATAAAAGGGCTGTTCATCAAAGGGGTGTAGAACAAATAACTCGACATTGGACTTTTTAACTACTATGAACTCTCCCTGGCGCAGGGCATAACCCCTCTGGCCATCCAGGGTTACCATGGTACCTTCCTTCTCGGATTCCAGAACCACTTTCACCGTTGAGGTGGGAGCAGTTACCACTGACCGGGCATAAAGAGTATGGGCACAGATGGGAGTGATGATCAAAAGCTCGAGTTCTGGGTAAACCACCGGTCCCCCCGCCGAAAGCGAATAGGCGCTGGAGCCAGTAGGGGTAGCCACAATCAAACCGTCAGCGGGAAAGGAAGCCAGGAAATCAGAATCGACGTAAGTGGAAAGCCTGATCATCTGGGCAAAAGCTCCTCTGTATATAACCACATCGTTAAGGGCAATATCTTGTTCCACTTTTCCTCCCCGATAATAAACAAAGCAATCGAGCATCATTCTCTTACTTTTATAAAAACGGCCCTCCAGGACAGCCAAAGCAGCATCAAGCATGTTATCAACGCTAACTGAAGCAAGAAAACCCAATCCTCCCATATCTATTCCCAGAAGAGGAACCCCAGAAGGCGCGTACCAGCGAGCAGCGTTTAAAAAAGTACCATCTCCTCCCAGAACAAAAACCAGAGCAGGTTTCCCAGAAAAAGTATCTGCGGAGTCCAGAATCAGGGCTCTCTGACCCCGGCTTTCCAGATAGCTCTGTAGTTTTCGGGCCTCCTTCAAAACCTCGGGACTATCTTTTTTAACAAAAATATGTATTTTGTCTGTCTTGCTCAAATTCCACCCACCCATCTTCCAAGCATTATTCCCAGGAAGATACCCAGCGCCAGCATCCATAAGCCTCTCCACCGGGTGTTCCTCGGGGTAAGTTCCGGGAAAAACACCTGATGCATCACTTTTCGCTCTCCATCCACAAGAATCACCCCATAGGGGCGGTAAGCAACAAAGTACTCAAGGAGCTGCCTCCTTATCGAAGGGCGAAAAAGAAAATTCGTCGCCTTGCCGCTCTTCACTTCCCCAACGTAAAGCCTGTTCCCTCTTTCAAGTAAAAAGTCAGGGCGAATTTCAAACCCCATCATTTTCCCATCCACCATTATATTCACTCTCCGCAAGGGCTGTCGAGCCAGTACTCTGAAGCCTGCTTCCTCAAGAAGAGAAAGCGCCTCATCCTCTGCCGCTTTAGCCCTGCGTAATGCTCTGCGCTGCAGGCGAGAGCGCTTCCAGCGCAAAAACAGAACGCCAAAAAAAACCCCTCCCAGTAAGGCTAATAAAAGAAAAAGAAAGTAAATCCAGCTCAAGATGAATCACCCATCAGAAAGCGATGGGCCCGATCTACGGTTTCCCGGATTTTCAGCTCCAGACCTTCCGGGTGTCTCACACTTGCTTTCTGCCGAACCCAGTGTACAAAAAACTCAATGTTTCCCTTATCGCCGCGGAGAGGAGAAAAAGTAAGCCCCCTAAGGAAAAGCCCCAGGGAAGTAGCACAGTCAATCACCTTCTTTAAGACCTTCTCGTGGGTCTCTCTTTCTTTAACCACTCCACCTCGAGGGACCTCCTCTCTTCCTGCTTCAAACTGAGGCTTGATCAGAGCCACCACATCCCCACCCTCTTTCACCAACCCCACAATCGCTGGCAGAATGAGACAGAGGGAGATAAAGGAAACATCGATAACCACACCGTCCACCTCTTCACCCAACACTGCTCTGTCCAGAAAGCGAGCGTTACAGCGTTCCATTACCACTACCCGGGGATCAGAACGTAATTTCTCGTGGAGTTGCCCAAAACCAACGTCAACCGCAAAAACCTTTTTCGCCCCCCACTGCAGGAGACAATCCGTAAAGCCTCCCGTAGAAGCGCCCACGTCCAGGAACACCCTATCTGCAATCGAAATCCCAAACACCTGCAGGGCATGCTCCAGCTTCTCCCCTCCTCTGCCCACAAAGCGCGGTTCCTCGAGCAAAACAACATCTGCTTCTTCTTCAACGCGAGTAGCCGGCTTAAGAGAGTAAGGATGTCCTCTTACGGAGACTTTTCCAGCCATAATTAACCTCTTTGCTTTTTCGCGGCTTTCACACAGGCCTCGTCTTACTAAAAGCTCATCAAGTCGGAGTTTTTTGCAGGGCATCAGTGCTCTCTTTCCACAATAAAACGTGCAATGTCCCGCAAGCAATCCACAGGACGCTCAATACGAGCAAGCACACTCAGCGCTTCCTCATACCAGCTCCTGAGCTGTTTTTCTGCTTCTTCAAATCCCACTACTCGCAACAGGGTAGCTTTTCCCTGAATCAGGTCCTTTCCGGCAGTCTTACCAAGTTTATCCCTGGACCCTGTAACATCCAGAAGATCATCCTTGAGCTGGAAACATTTTCCCAGCAACAACCCAAACTCAGCCAGAAAAGAGCGGTCCTCAGCTTTAGCTCCACCAAGTATCGCCCCACAAAGCACTGCTGCTTGAATAAAGCGTGCGGTTTTCATAACCATTATCTGTTCCACTATAGATCTGTCAACCGGCTTTCCCTCTTTCTGAATGTCCAGCACCTGTCCACTCAGCATGCCAGACACCCCCAAAGCTTCGAAAAGAATTATCAGCACTTCCCATAACTTTTCTTTTCCAAATTCCTCAAGAAAATGCCCGTCGGCTGAAAAAACACGCAAACCCTCGATCAGCAAAGCATCTCCCACCAGAACCGCCATAGCCTCCCCAAAAGCACAATGCATGCTCAATTTGCCCCTGCGATAATCATCGTTATCCATGCAGGGCAGGTCATCGTGGATCAGCGAAAAAGAATGAATCATCTCAATACCTGCAGCCAGGGGCAGAAGCTTTTCTCTCTCAATTCCAAAAGCCTCCCCTGAGGCAAAAAGCAACGAAGCCCTTACTTTTTTACCTCCTCCGATCGTCCCGTAACGCATCGCTTTCTCAAGCACCGGAGGCACACCCTGGTAAAGGAGCTTCTTTTCTAAGAAAGTATCAACCAGAAAAGCGTTTTCTTCGAGATAGTCAAGTACCATTTTCACTTTGATAATTCCCCCACAGGTATTTCTTTGCGCTCGATTTTCTTGACCAGCTTGGCCAGCACTCCATTTATGAACTTTCCTGATTCTTCACTACCGTATTTTTTGCCCAGTTCCACTGCCTCATTTATAGCAACTCCCGTCGGAATATCCGGCATAAATACAATTTCAAAAGTCGCCATCCGCAAAATGTTGCGGTCAACGTTCATCATGCGATTCAAACTCCATTTCTCAACCGTCTTGGCCAGGACCGCATCAATGAAATCCATATTCCGGTCCACTCCCTGCACTAACCTAAAGAAAAAAGAGCGAGTTTCCTCGTCCCAGTCTTCAGGTAGCTCGGCATACTTGAGCACCTCACGGAGGGTACACTCCCGTAAGTCCTTCTGAAAAAGTACCTGTAAGGCTACTTCTCTGGCCTTTCTTCGCAACAGGGTTCACCCACTTCAAATAACGATTTCGGTAAAATCCTGAATGTAAACATCGATATTACCAATCCGCAAACCAGTCTTTTCTTCAAAAGCACTTTTTAAGAATTTCTGCAAATGCCAGGCTATTTCCGGAACCCTACGTTCCAGTTTAAGAATTAAATAAAGCCTGATATTCACTAAACCCTTGCTTATTTCCAGTTTCACTCCCTCTTCAAACCCCCTGTCCAGAGCCTCAACCCCGGGAACCGTAAGCGCCAGAAAGGCCACAATACGCTGCAAAACCCCATAAGGATAGACGACTTTGCCTTCGGTAAGCTTTACCTCCGCAATGCGCACAATGCTGCACTACACCCTTTCCAGGTATTCTCGGGTTCGGGTGTCAACCCTGACTTTGTCGCCTTTGTTGACAAACAGGGGAACCTGGATGGTAAGACCTGTTTCCAGAACTGCTGGCTTGGAACCGCCGGAAGCTGTATCACCGCGTATACCAGGTGAAGTGTCAACTACTTCAAGCTCCACAAAAGAAGGAATATTAACACCAACCACTTTATCGCCATATTTGAGAAGTTCCACTTCCAGGCCATCGACCAGGAAATCCTTGGCCTCTCCTATCAGCTCCTCAGGCAATACAACCTCCTCATAGCTTTCAAGGTCCATGAAATGATAGCCCTGGCCGTCAGCATACATGAACTGGGCGTTTTTGCCTTCCAGAATCGCCCGGATCACTTTTTCTCCGGCACGGAAGCTTTTCTCAATTATCAGACCAGTATTGACATCCCGAAGCTTGGTTTTGATAATCGCTCCCCACTTACCAACTTTGGTGTGCTGAAAAGCAGCCACTAGGTAAAGATTGCCGTCAACTTCGATACAGTTTCCTACCCGCAAATCGTTGCTTGAAATGTAGTCAGGCATGTAGAAACAAACCTCCTTCAAATCCTTTCAGGTAAGTTGTTTAGTTTACGCAAATTCCCTTTATCAAGGAAAAACAGGTTTTCAATCCTGATTCCACCTTTTCCAGGGAAGTACACTCCTGGCTCAACCGTCAACACCATACCGCTTTCAAGTGTTACTTTACTCTGCGGAGCCAGCCTTGGCTCCTCATGAACTTCCACACCTACCCCATGCCCCAAACTATGCACGAAATAATCTCCCCAGCCCTTCTCCTTTAAAAAAGAACGGGCAGCTTCATCCACTTTTCCGGTTTCAATGCCTTCTGCAAGAAGAGCCTGGGCTCTTTTCTGGGCCTCGAAAACTGCCTCGAAAAGCTCTTCAAACTGAGCATCATAGGCATCGAAACACAGCGTTCGGGTCATATCTGCACAATAACCTTCCACCCTTGCTCCCCAATCGATCAGCACCCAGTCTCCTTTCTTCAAGCCCCGCTCGCTCGGAGAAGCATGGGGAAGAGCTGAATGCTCTCCAAAAGCAACGATGGTCGGAAAAGCCAGCCCATCGGCACCCATAAAGCGCATCCTGTAATCAAGCTCCAGAGCTATATCTTTTTCCCTAACACCAGCTTTAAGCAGGGGAAGGGTTTCTAAAAAGGCTTGCTCAGAGATCTTCACCGCCTTCAAGATTTTAGCAAGTTCTTCACCAGATTTTCGAGAGCGCAAACCAGCAAGGAGTGGGGGGGCTACGTTCACGCTTAGACCCTGCTCCTCCAGTTTTTTGGCCATCCCGATTGATAGAGACTCTTCGACCAGGAGGATTTTATGCCCTCGCTCTCTGAGCAGCTCTTTCAACAGCACAAAAGGTTTTTCCCGGTATTCCCTGACTGCAACTTCTCGGGGAACTTCCTCCCGGGCCTGAACACCATAGCGACCATCGCATACAAAGACCGCTTCTTCCCCGGGAAAAACCAAAAGAAAACCCGCTGAACCTCGAAAGCCCAGGAGGTAAAAAAGATTGCTTCTTTCACAAACCAGCAGGGGAAACCCGGCTCCTGCAGCTAACTCCTTTTGAAGTTCATGTAATCTCGACATAACTCAGGCCTTTTCTCCTTTCCTCCAGAAAGCGTGCAAAGCAACAATATATCCTAAATGACCCAGTCCAGAAATCTGCCCCCAGCACACAGGAGCTATAACCGAATGCTTGCGAAATTCTTCCCTGGCATAAATATTGGATATGTGCACTTCAATGGTGGGAATTCCCACCGCAGCAATACAATCCCGGATAGCAATGCTGTAATGGGTAAATGCCCCTGGATTGATGATCAGGCCATCAAAGTAAGCGCTTTTTTGTATCTTATCAATAATTTCCCCCTCATGATTAGATTGGAAAATCTCGATCTCCATGCCCAGTTCTTCGGCTTCCCGTTCTATAAGATCCACCACTTCCGGAAAGGTCATAGTACCGTATATGTTCACTTCCCGCTTGCCCAAAAGGTTAAGGTTGGGACCCAGAATCACCAGAATTTTCATCTAAGAACCGCTCCTCTCACAGAATCAAAAACCTTTTTAAAAACTTCTTCAGGAACACTCACCCCAAAAACAGGGTCGCCAAAGTCTCTGAGCAAGGAAAACTTAATATGTTGCGCTTCCCTCTTTTTGTCGTGTTTCAGGATTGCCCAGAAATCTTCAGAACTCAAGGGTACTTCAACACTCAACGGCAAACCTATTCCCTGAAGGATTTCTTTTTGAACTTCCATAACCCGGGGTTTGGTAATTCCCATCTCAAGACCTACCATAGCTTCCACCATCATACCTATGGCCACCGCCTCGCCGTGGCGCAGGACACCATAACCCAGAGCCTTCTCAAGACCATGAGCTACAGTGTGTCCATAGTTGAGAATGCTTCTCAAGCCCCTTTCTTTTTCATCCTGTTCCACGATTTCTTTCTTGAAAACCACTGCTTTCTCCACCACTTCCTCCAAAACGCCGTAGTCTCTCTCCAGAAGAGCTCCACCTCTCAAAGCAAGCAACTTCAGAAACCCTCCACCGGCCAGAAAAGCTGCCTTGGCTACTTCTGCAAGACCCTCCCGGTACTCTCGCTCAGGAAGAGTTTCCAGAAAAGATAGTTCTATGATAACCCCATGGGGTTGATAAAAAGTGCCCACCAGGTTTTTCCCTTCTTCAAGATTAACACCAGTCTTTCCTCCTACAGAGCTGTCCACCTGAGCCAGAAGACTGGTAGGAACTTGGTAATAAGCGATACCCCTCATAAAAGTGGAAGCCACAAACCCTCCCAGGTCAGTGATCACGCCTCCTCCCAGTGTTACCAGAAAACTCTTGCGATCCAAGCCTTCCTGAAGTAAAAAGTGATAGGCTTTTTCCGCAGAAGCAAGAGTTTTAAATTCCTCTCCATCCGGAAGCTCTAAAGAAGCAAGCTCAAACCCCTGCTCCCGAAAAGCCTGGCAAACCTTTCCAGCATGTAGAGGACCAACCCTCTGGTTGGTTATTAACGCACCAGCGCTAAAGGATAAATCCAGACCACCAAGTATCCCTTCTTCAAAAAGGCCATAACCTATAAACACTGGATAAACGCGTTCTTTAGTTTCAACAATCAAATTGCGCATGATCGATGATCGCCTCGGCAATCTCTTCCGGGGTTAATCTTCCAGCACTAATTATAACATCCGCCTGACGATAACGCGAAAGGCGTTTCAAGTATAACTCTTCCAGCAATTCTTTTCGAGGGTAGCGGTGAAGAAGAGGGCGCCCGGAGTCAGAAGCAATTCTCTTCCAGAGAATTTCAAAAGGAACTTCGATAAAGACCGTGAAAAACCTTTTTTTGAGAAGTTTCCAGTTTTCATCTTTCATAGGCAACCCCCCACCCGTGGAAAGCACCAGCCTTTCGCGGAAAGCCACCTCTTTCAGAACCTGATTCTCCAGATTTCTGAAATGCCCTTCCCCAAAAAGCTCAAAAATTTGCGGAATACTCAGGCCACTTTTTTCTTCGATCAGGGAGTCAGTGTCCAGAAACAGAAAGCCTATCTTCTTAGCAAGCAAACGTCCCACCGTGGTTTTTCCGCAACCCATAAAACCCAGAAGAGCCACATTTTTTACTGGCATTTCAACCCTCAGTAATCAATGATATGAGGGGTAAGAAAAACCACCAGTTCAGTCTCTTTGTGAGTGGTATTGCGCAGGGTAAAAAATTCTCCCAGAAGAGGAATATCGCTCAAAAGGGGAATGCGGGTGACTTTCTCAACGTCTTCGCTGCGAATCAAACCACCAATTACCAAAGTTTCTCCAGGACGCAGCCGAGCAGTGGTTTCGGCGATCTTCTCCGAAGTTTGAGGAACCGTCCAACTCAATCCCTCTGCCTTTACTTCGGTAAGCTGTCCGGTGCTCACCTCAGGTTTGACATGCACCAACACTTTGCCATCAGAAGTAAGAAGTGGAGTCACCGTTAACTTCACGCCCACCGTTTCCTTGACTACACTATAACTTTTGTTTCCCTCAGCATCTATGGAAGTCTCAAGGTAGGGAATGGTGTCAGTTACCTCTATGCGGGCCTCTTTGCCACTCAAAGTAAGAATGCGGGGGTTACCTACCAGGCGGGCCAGATTTCTGGTTTCCAGGGCTTCAATGGTAGCTTCCACCAGATCCTGGCGCTCTAAAGTTCCACCCAGGGCTATTTCGCCAAAAGTAATCTGACCCTCCTCCCCACCAACCTTCCAGGAAATTCCCAGGTCCTTTATCTTATCCCGGTTGATCTCCACCAGCTTGGCATCGATCATGATTTGAGGACGTTTTCGGTCCAGGTTCTCAAGGAGCTCACCCACCGCCTTTAGCTCTTCCTCGGTTCCCTTCACAATGATGGACTTCTGAGCAAAGTCGTACTCTATGCGTTGCTCATCAGGAATAATGATACTCAAGAGTGATTTAAACTTGCCAAATTCAGCCTCATCCCGGTAAAGATTGTTGCTCAGTCTGAAAACCTGGACTTCCAGGGGGCGGTCCATCTCCTCAAGAATCTCTTCGACTTCAGCAAATTCAACCGCTCTTCCCTTAACAAGTAAGCTCTTTGAAGCCAGATCCACCTGGATTCTCTCCGGATCCGGTATCACCAGAGAAAGGGCCTGCTTCACCTCTTCAGGGTTTGCAAAACGAAGACTATAGCGACGGACTTCAAGAAGCCCGAAGTTTTCTTCCAGAACCTCTCTACTCCCCACAATTACGTTGTTTCCAAAACGAATCTGAGCCAGGCCTTTCATTCCCAGAATGTAGTTTAGAGCTTGATCGAAGGTCAGACCCTCGAAAGAAACACTGATTTTACCCTCCACCGAGTCATCAACCAATATGTTCACACCCTCAGCCTTGGCAAGAGCCAGGAGAACATCCCGCAGATCAGCATCCCGGAAATCAAAAGAAAGCAGATTTTTCCTTTGAGAAACACCCTCAAAAGGACCTTTCAAAAGGATGCTCAAAAGCCTGCCTCCAGCTTCTTCGTAAACCTCATATTCCACCTTCCCAGTAAGCTCCAGCCAGATTTTGAGCCCCTCCTGGTAGGGCTTCAGGATTACCTTGCGCAGGGGGCCTACTCCCATGGTTCTTTCTGCATAGGAGAGCGCATTCACCGCCCCCTCAACATCCAGGACTATATGAAAGGGATCCGGAGAAACATCGCTCCAGCTCGCCTTTCCAGAAAACTTGAAGGTCAATTTGATCTCCTGCGAGTCAGCTCTCCAGAAGAAATGAGTAAGCTCCAGAGCGTAGGCGTAATTAACCAGAAACAGAACCGGAAATAAAATACTGCCCCAGAAAAGGAGATAACCTCTAAAGGCTAATCGGTAAGGTTTAATGTCATTTCCCTCCCCCGATACTCGAGAACCACTTCTTTCTCCTTCACTTTAACCAATTTTATTCCCGAAGACAAGGGTTTTTCAGGAGTTAAAAACTCAATCTGACCATCAACTTCAAGCAATACCACCTGACCTTGGGGGGAAAGAACCACCCCTTTGAGGTCAATTTCGGGTTGTTTCTCCACCTCTTGGGGCTTTTCTTGAGAACCGGTTCCCACCCCCGGGGTAATTAGAGTAGAACCCTCCTGAGGATATTTCACCGTTTCTTGTGGTGTCGTAGCCACCAGCAACTGGGGAGGTACCTCAAAAATATCCCGGAAAGCCAGAAGCTCTTCATCAGGATAAGCAGCCGGGAAAAGCTTCCGCAGCTTTGCATTCTCCAGCAAGATGGGAGCCGTCTCCTGCAGCCTTTGTGGTAGCAGAGCGGAAACCTCTTGAGGACGCAGGGCCACATCTAAAATCCGTACGCCAGAGAAAGCTAAAAAAACAATTAAGGCTGCAAGAGCAATTTCCAGATAAAACTCCTGACCCCTCACCTTTTACCTCCTGAAGCTCCAAGAATGTAGGTCTTTAAGGTGAGTTCAACGTCAAAGCCTCCTCTTGAAGCAGGAGTGAAATTGATCTCCTCAAGCTGGATGAGGCGCGGAATGCGGCGTAGAGCGTTCAAAAAAAGGAGCGTCCCCCGATAAGAAGAGTGCAACTTTATCTTCAGGGGAACTTCAGTATAATCTTTTTCATTTTTCAGAGCCTGGGGGGTCAGGGATTCCACTTCCGAATCAGACAGGAAAGCAGCGTCTTCCACAGCGAGGAGTAACTGGGGCATTTCCTTTTCCTGAGGAAGGCGCTCCTCAATAGCCTCTACCGTGGAACGCAACTCTTCAAGGCGCTTTTCTGTGGCCCGTAAACTGGCAACTCTCCGTTGCAACCTCATAACCTGCTGGGTAAGGTTCTCTCTCTCTTTACTGATACGGTCAAGTTCAAAAAGCAAGGGATGCAAAAGAAAGTAAAGGAAAACCAGAAGCGCTCCACCCCAGATCAATAAAAGGAAAGGCCAGCTCTTCTCAAGACGCACTTTTTTCCACCAACTCCACTTTTAAAGTAAATTCGTAAAGGCTTTCTTCAAGAGACAGAGATTCAAGGTCCACCTCTCGGAAAAGTCGATCGTAGGCGGAGAGGGAACTTATCAACTGAGCAATGCTGAAAATACTGAAAGCCTTCCCTTCCAAGCGCATTTCACCTCGGGAGGTCCTTAAACTCTCAAAATAAACGTCTTGAGGGAGGCTGCTGCCTATGACCTCAAAAATCCGCAACCAATCGGGCTCTGCCCCAACCAGGCTTTGCAAAAGATCCAGCCTTTTCTCAAGAGCAGCAACTTTCCTTTCCACGTCTTTAAGTTTTTGTTCTTCCCGCCTCAAAATTTCCACCCGGGAGCGCAACTCTTCCACCTGAGTTCGGGAAAGAAAAACTTTATCAGAAAGCATTAAAAAGGAAAAGACATAAAGAACCGAGAGAGAAATCAAAAGCACCATAAAGAAAAGGCGCACCCAGTTAGGGGTTTTCTTAACCACCAGCCGGGCTGGCAGAAGATTCACTTTCACCGGGTAAACATTTCTCAACTCCAAAGGGATGCACCTACCGCGCCAAGGACAAGAGGCAGATTGGGTACAGGCTTTTCTTTCTCTGGAAGAGTAACATCCCGCAAGTTCAGGTTAAGTTCCGCCTCAATCCTGGCTCTGAAAAGGGGCATGCTGCTTCCTCCTCCACACAGAAAAAACTCTCCAAACGCATCAGGGCCATACTCAGTTTGCAAAAAAGTCAGCGACCTGCGCAACTCCAGCAAAAATTCCTGAACTTCGCTCTCCACAGCCTCATACACTTCCGGAGAGGCCTCCTCAACTGGTCTTCTCAGAAGGTCCAGAGCCTCCACGGGAAGCAGGTTAAACTTATCCCGCAAATACTGCCAGAGCCTGCGCAATCCCCAGTCAATGTAGCGTGAAAAAACGAAGCCGGCCTTGAAAAAGATGACCATGCCTTTGCTGAAACCAACATCCAGGAGAACGAAAGAACCTTTATCCAGATAATCCGGATAAATACCCAGAAACCCCCGCAAAAGGCTCAGTATTTGAGGCTCCACACCCTCCAGACGAATACCTGCCTTGCGGAAAATTTCAAGGTACACTTCCAGGACCGCAGAAGGCAAAGCAGCGTAAAGCACTTCCACCTTTTCAGCTTCCTCCCGGAGCACATGCCAGCCAATTTGCAGGTCTTCCTCACCGGGCACCAGGGAACGCACTTCCCAGTACAGAGCGTTGCGTAGTTCTTCCCCGCTCATTCGGGGCAAAGACACCCGCTGAATGACCATGCGAGGATGATAGAGGGCAAGAACCGTTTCCCGGGGAAGATGCTGTCTGCGCCACAACTCGCGCAGCTCAGAAGCAAGAAAAGCGGTGTCTTTTATATCTCCCCCCGAAAAAACATCTTTTGAAAAAGCAAGAAACCCTGCTTTCCTGCACTCAAAACCTGCACCCTTTTTGTGCTCAGAAAGAGCGTATTTCAACGCATAAGAACCCAGATCTACACCCAGCATACTTTTACCTCACATAGGGAAGCGTGAAAGGAGTGACCAGGTTTTTCACTACCACACCCTCTCCTTGCTTTGTATAATCCACCTCCCAGGAAATCCCCGACTGGTGTTTTAGGACTATTTTACCATTAGAAACTGTAAACCGGAAATCTGGCGCAAAGGAAGAAGCGCTATCCAGCACCTCTTCTCCCTCTTTGATCTTAACTACCGCTTCACAGAGCACACCCTCAAAGAAATAGTCTCGACGCACCTTTTCACAGTAAGCCTCCACCAGATCCCGGTGAGAAAGGACACTCCTCCAGAGCAAGCAAAACCCGGCAAGAAGCACCACACAAACCAGAATCAAAGCCACTTCTGCAAAACCACCCTCTTCAGCGATAAATTTTTTCACCAAGTACCTCCCCACAAAGCGTCCTTAAGTGATAACCCTTACTTTCCCGAAAGCCCAGCTCAACCTCCACAAACTGCCTTCCATCATCAAACAAAAAGGTCCTAAAAGAAAGCTCTAACCCTTTCAGAATAGCTACCGGGTTAGCCACCCCCCGGTTTTTAACCAGCAGTGCATCCTGCAAAGAGTAGACCTCCACGGGATTTTTACCCATCCAAACCTTGAGACGTTCTCCCCGAGCAAAATCGAGCGGAGAACTTCCATAGCGGATAAGGTCCAACAAGGTCATGAAGGCAAGCAGTTCATGGGCTTCCTCTTCAAGAAGAACCTGAGTTCGCGCTCCAAAACTTGCAAAATCTCCCACCAGAAGAAAAAAAGAGGTCACCACCACTCCCAAGAGAGCCACCCCAAGGAGCATCTCAAGAAGCGAAAAGCCTCCTTCCTTACTTAAAGGAGAGTGTCTCCAGAGCATAGAGCTTCCCGCCATCTTCTTTAAAGACTTCCACCTCGAAAAGCAAAAGCTCGCCTGAAAACTCCTGCACTTTGAACACCGCCTTGAGCTCTCCTTCCCTCACCTCTCCCCAGGCAGGAACTTCCAGCCGCTCTCTTTTCAGATCCTCCAAGGTATTCACGGCAAGAAAGAGCGCTTCTTTTCTGTAGGAAGTCTCTCTCTTCAAGCGCTCAATCAAGAGGATACCTCTACCCAATGCCAGAAAGAAAAGAGAAAGGGCACTCGCAAGAACCAGCACTCCCAGAAGAGTTGCTCCCCGATTATTCGAAAAAGGGCTCATTCCAGGCGTACCCTGGCGGTGACTGGAGTGACCAAAACTCGAGAGCGAATTCTCCCGCTCTCCAAAGTCACGCTGCCCCCTGAAGCGGGAACACCGGTGGGAAAAAAGAAAAGGCGCTGCCCGGGGAAGCTGGTATAGCCCACCTCAACTCCCTGGGGCAGGGGAAAGCTGGCCGTCTCACCATCGGGGTAATAAAGCTTGAAAAAGTTTCTTCCCAAAAAGACAGAAACACACCCCCCACGCCTCAAGGCCTCCACCCGGGCTAAGCGTAAGCACTGAGCAAGCAGAGAAGCGGAATTTTTAAGTAAAGCCCTGTTTGCAAAACCACTCCAAAGAGGAAAGGAAAAGCTTAAAAGCAGAGCCAGAAGTGAAACAACCAGGACAAGCTCCAGAATGGTGAAACCGGCTGATTTCTTTTCAACATTGGCTGATTTAAGTCCCCAAAGCTCCATACAGATACCAGTTTAAAATAGAGTTACCGAAAAATAAAGTCACCACTGCGGCACAGGACAAAAAAGGAGCAAAGGGAAGGGCATCCTTGAGGCCTTTTTTGCCCAAAACAAGAAACGCTACACCTACCACTGCACCGAATAAAAAAGAAAGGAGCACCGCCAGAGGCGCAAGCGGCCAGCCCAGAAAAAGCCCCACCCCCAGAGCGAGCTTCACATCCCCAAAACCGATACCTTGGGGGAAAAAGAAATGGAGCAGAAAGAAAAAAACAAAGGCGAAGGCACCACCAAGGAGAAAACGCAGTGCATCTCCTTCCCAAAGCACCCGAACAAGCGCCAGCCCCACCAGCGAAAAAGAAAGCACATCGGGTATGCGCAGCTCGCGTAAATCAACCCAGCTTATAAGGAAAAGCAGGAAAAGAAAAAAGAGCGTAAAGAGCACCGCGTTAGTTTCTCTCGGGGAGGTCGGACCTCCCCGAGAAGTTCAGGGTTACCAGTCGAGGGCTTGGGTCGTACCTGGTTCGTCTTCCAGTTCAAGGCCTGTTGCCGCGTTGATGGCAGCCACTACACTATCTCCCTCTCCGATAACTCCAGCTGGACCCACGGCATAGTAAGTGTCACCATAAGCGTTGGGATCCCAGATGACGAAACTGGTAAAAGAACCAGTTTGCGCACCATCGCTGTCAAGGGGCGCGTAGGTGTAATTACCATTCCCTGCCGGTGGTGTGGGTGCTTGAGCAATGTAATCGTCCAACC
>CAZMZG010000003.1:0-69515 GCA_964570785.1 uncultured Atribacterota bacterium
GCGGTGAAATCTGGGTTGGGTCTTTTTTAGAAAAGAGGGTAGCGAAGCAGGAATTACGAAAGCAACGCTCAGGAAAATTATGTAATTCATTGTTCCACCACTTCCACCTTTTTGCAGTGGCTTTCAACTGGACACTCTCCACAGCGGGGGTTGCGAGGAAGGCAGATATTCTGACCAAACAAAACCAAAGTATGGTTTAACTCTTTCCACCATTTTTTAGGAATGACTTTGCGCAGTTCTTTTTCGGTTTCTTCGGGGGTCTTCGTGGAAATCATACTCATGCGGTTGGCAATACGGTGAACGTGAGTGTCCACGGCAATGGCGTCTTTGTCAAAAGAAGTGCTGAGTACCAGGTTGGCTGTTTTCCTTCCCACTCCAGGAAGCTGCAGCAGCTCTTCAAGCGAAGAGGGAACTTTGCCTCCATATTTTCCCAGGAGGATTTTTGAGATTTCCCTCAGAGTTCTGGCTTTCTTGCGGTAAAAGCCCACCGGATAAATTATTCTACTCAATTCGTCTTCGGAGAGCTTGAGGATAGCTTCTGGTGAGGGAGCGAGCTGAAACAGTTTTTCAGCTGCCTTATGGGTAACCGCATCCTTGGTACGCTGACTCAAGATACAACCTAACAACACACAGAAAGGGTCTTTTTCTCTGGAGGAGAGGGTATAATCTTGCCACTCCTTCTTTTTATCCTGTAAAATGGTTAAAATTTTCTCTATTGTGGCAGCATCAAGCATAAATTTATAATAACGGGGAGGGAGGCTAAAAGCAAGTGAAAGCGCTTGTTCTGGTCTTGTATGTGGTTTGCATGCTGTTTATTGGTTATTACAGCATGCGGAAGACGAAGTCTCTGGATGGTTTTTTTCTCGCCAATCGGAGCCTGGGCCCTTGGGTTTCTGCTTTTGCTTACGGCACAACTTATTTTAGTGCAGTGCTTTTTATAGGTTATGCAGGGCGCATAGGTTGGAACTTTGGTCTTTCCAGCTTGTGGATTGTGGTAGGAAATACCCTGGTAGGTTCTCTGCTCGCCTGGTTACTGCTTGCCAGGAGGACTCGCCAGGTCACTGAAAAAATGAACGTTATGACTATGCCCGAGTTTTTGGGTGCCCGCTACGGCGATCCTTACTTGAAAGCTTTTTCGGCCGTCGTAGTTTTTATTTTTTTGGTTCCTTATTCAGCTTCGGTCTACATGGGTTTGAGCTACCTTTTTGATGTGGTAATGGGCATTCCTTATGTTTTCGCTCTGCTTTTAATAGCTGCGCTGACTGGTGTATACCTGGTGATGGGGGGATATTTTGCAGTTGCATTGACTGATTTGGTTCAGGGAAGCATAATGTTTTTCGGAGCCATATTCATGGTCTTCTACCTTCTGGCTCATCCCCAGGTTGGTGGTTTGACTGCTGCGGTAGGCAAGTTGCAAAGCATAAACCCTTCTCTGGTGAATCTGATCGGCCCTCCGGGTTTCTGGCCACTTTTTGGACTGGTGGTTTTGACCAGTCTTGGTCCCTGGGGACTTCCTCAGATGATTCAAAAATTCTATTCTCTAAGAAACGAGAGAATTGTTTTTACAGCTACGGTAGTCAGTACGATATTTGCCCTGGTTTGTGCCTTCAGTGCTTATTTTTCTGGTTCGCTTACCCGGCTTTTTTTCGCCAAACTGCCCCAGATGGGTGGTGTGCCCAATGCTGATTTGCTTATGCCTAACCTTATCGTGAAAGTCATGCCCCAGGCTTTTACTCTAATTTTCTTGCTGCTCGTTTTTTCTGCTTCTATGTCCACCCTTTCCTCTCTGGTACTGGTTTCCTCTTCAGCCATCGTGGTGGATCTCTTCCCGAAGCCCTGGAAGAAAAATTCCCTTTTCTGGATGCGTTTTTTGTGTGGTCTGTTTGTTTTTCTGTCTTTGCTGATTGCTTTTAAAAGGAGTACTTTCATTGTTAACCTGATGTCCATTTCCTGGGGGGCAACGGCAGGAAGTTTTCTAGCACCCTATATTTATGGCCTTTACTGGAAGAGGGGTACTCGCCAGGCGGCCTGGGCATCGATGCTCTCTGGTCTAATAATTGCGGTTGGATTTTCCTGGTACTTCGGTTTTCGCTCTCAACTTGTGCCTCTGGTTGGCTCTCTGGCTATGCTGATACCCTTGGGCGTGTTTCCAGTGGTATCTTTGATTTCAGGAGGTGAGAAGTAAGGTGTTAGCCTGTGTTTTCAAAGCCAAGAACAGCTGGGTTGTTGAAGAAGTAGCAGAACCTGAGTGTGCACCTGATGAAGTAATAGTGAGAGTAAAAGCGTGTGGAATCTGCGGTACGGATTTACATATTTTACAGGCTGAATATTTTTCGGATTTTCCTATTATTGCGGGACATGAGTTTTCAGGAGTTGTGGAACAAGTTGGAGAAAAGGTGACCCAGTTTAAGCCGGGTGATTGGGTTACCGCGGACCCCAATATTTTTTGTGACCGGTGCTACTACTGTAAGATTAACAAAAACAATCACTGCCTCAACCTTCAGGCAGTAGGAGTAACCAGGAACGGTGCCTTTGCAGAGCTGGTCGCTGTTCCAGAGAAATGTCTTTTCCATATTCCTGAAGGGTTAAGCTTTCAAGAGGCGGCTATGGCTGAGCCTCTTGCCTGTGTAATTTATGGAATTCAAAGGAGTAATATCCGCCCCGGAGAAAAAGTGCTCATTTTCGGTGCAGGTCCCATAGGGCTTTTGCTGCTTTGTGCTTTTCAGAAAAGTGGCGCTTCTCTGGTCACGATGGTTGACATTAGCGAAAAGAAACTTAACCTGGCCCAGGAGCTTGGAGCCTGTGCGGTGGTGCTTGCAGATGGTTCTGAAGGTTCCAAACTGCGCAAGATCGCTCCTCTGGGTTTTGAAGTGGTGGTCGATGCTACGGGCATACCTGCAGTGCAGGAAAAAGCCCTGCACTTTGTTCAACCCGACGGTACCTACCTGCTGTTTGGGGTAGCGCCTCGGGGAGCCACGATGAGAGTAGAACCCTACACCATCTTCAGAAACGATTTGCATATTGTTGGTTCTTTTGCGGTCAAAAAAACCATGCAGTATTCACTTAACTTGCTGGCAAGTGGTGCCATCCCCGCGAACAGGTTGATTTCAGCTTCCTTTGTGCTGAAAGATTTTGGTTTGGCTCTTTCCGAGGTTTTGAATAATCCCGATCATCTCAAGGTGCAGATCGTTTTTCCTTGATAATTTTGCAACATGCCAGAGGTGCTGAACTTCCAGTGGCACTTTACGAATCGCTGTAATCTACGCTGCAGGCATTGTTATCAGGACGTTTTTCTGGATACTTCTTCTGTCGATCCGGTTTCGGTTGGGGGAAGGCTCCTTGATGACCTTGCCCGACATAACCTAAAGGCTACTTTTGCGCTTACTGGGGGAGAACCACTCCTGGTGTGCGATAAGCTTTTCGCAATCCTTGAACTCTTGGAAACCCACCCTTCGGCGGCAGGGGTCAACATCATCACCAATGCTACTCTTTTCAATGAAAAATTACTTGATGAGTTTTCCCGCTTTAAAAAGTTGACCTCCTTTAAGGTTTCTTTGGAAGGGGCAGGTCCGAAAAGCAACGATTTTATCCGTGGTAGAGGTAACTTCGAGAGGGTTGTTGAAAGCCTGAAGATGGTTTGTGTTCGGGGACGGTTTGAGATATATGTCATGTATACCCTGCATCGTGGCAACTTTCTGGAATGGCAGGCTCTCTTTCCTTTATTGGATGAATTAGGGGTTACGGGTCTAATTTTAGAGCGTTTTATCCCAGAGGGGAAAGGTGAGCTAATGAGAGAACTGGTCCTTGATAAGTCGATGTGGAGAGAACTGCTTCAAACACTTGTTTCTTTTTGTCGGCTGGGCGAGGTGGATCCCGCGCAACTTTCGCCCTACAAGGCCTTTATGATCTTTGTGAAAGAGCGTTTGCTTTTCGGGGCCTTGTGTGAGCTGGGAAGCTCTTTCTGCATCATGCCTGACTCTGCTCTTTTTCCATGCCGCCGCTTACCTTTGCCCCTTGGTTATCTGGACAGAGAAGATTTTATAGATATCCTGGAAGGCAGTGCTTTACTTTCCAGCCTTAGGGATAAGTCAAAAATGGGTGGTAAGTGCAGGGGTTGCTCTTTCGACTTTTGTGTGGGTTGTCGCGCTCTTGCCTATGCGCTTTTTGGTGACCCTCTTGCAGAAGATATCCAGTGTTTTCTGGATGCTTCCTGAGTTGCTCAATGAGTGTGGATTTCCACCACATCTCCGTCTTCGAGCTGGTAATCGATGGGGACGTATTGACCTTCAAATTTGGCTGAGCCCCATACTCTCGCCCCTCGAGTGGAGCTGGCAACTTCTTTATGAATAAGTTCGGCAAGGTCCATCACAGTTTGTCCTCTGAGAAGTACAAAAGGGCGAGACATATCCGGTGGTCGGTTGGGTGGTTTGCTATACACCCTGATGATTCCTGCAATTTCAAAGATGCGTCTTTTAAGCTTTCTTTTCTTCTTTTCATCAATGTTCTTGAGGGATATTCCCCAAACCGGAAATTCTTCTCTCCATAACTCTTCAATTAGGGAGAGAGTTTCCTGGTCTTCCGGGCTTTCTACCTTGTTGCAGAGGAGTAGCGTTTGCAGATTATGCCATCCCGGTACTTCTTTACCAAGAGAAATGTGGTGTTTTTCCAATTTATTTCGAACGTTTTCTATTTCCTCGAGTAAGGTGGTGCTTTTTATGTCCACAACGAGTATGCAAGCACGCACCCGGTGCAGGGCTGAGGCAAAGTTGCCTTCTAACTCTTTTTCAGAGATAGGAGGAAAATCGATAAGCTGAATCTGGATATTTTCGTAGCCCATCATTCCTGGCAGGGGTCGATAGGTGGTAAAGGGATAATCTGCAATTTGAGGAGAAGCGTTGGTCAGAGTTGCAAGAAGGGTGGATTTTCCACTATTAGGCGGGCCAATTATGGCTATCTGAGTGGCTCCTGCTTTCTCAATATAAAAGGGGTTAAAAGTGCTCCCTTTCCTGAGTTTTTCTCTCTGGAGGCCTTTTCGCAAGCGGGAAATCTTTTGTTTAATCTCTGCCTGCAGTTTTTCAGTGCCTTTGTGTTTGGGTATTGTGCGAAGCATTTCTTCGAGAGCTTGGAGCTTCTCGGCTTCGCTTTTAGCCTCTCGATATTTTCTTTCCACTTCGAAATACTGAGGGGGTAAATTGGCAGGCATTTCCTAAACCTCTTTAAATTTCTCGTTTTTCAGGTTTAGAATACTAAATAAAATCAATGCCCACTTGACGCTTCAGAAATATACAGCTAACATTAACATAAACGGGCTATTTTATTCTACCATGCTTTTTCTTATTTTTGAACAGAGGGCTATTATAGGTAGTGGGGGATGCGATGCGTATTGTTGCTGTGGCTAACCAGAAGGGAGGGGTGGCGAAGACCACAACCACCATCAACCTTGGCGCTTCTTTAGCTTATCATGCTCGTAAAGTTTTAATCATTGATATGGACCCTCAGGCCCACTCCACGCTGGGTTTAGGCTTTGAACCCAACGAGTTTGAGAAAACCATCCTGAACGTGCTGGAACCCCCGCGCAGTCCTTATAAGCTTCCCTTACGCGAGGTCATTGTTCCCACCAGGACTACCAATCTTTATCTTGTCCCTGCCAATATTGACCTTGCGGGTGCAGAATATCGATTGATTGACAAGCTGGGAAGGGAGGATTTTCTTAACTCCAGTATCCAGAAGAGTAGCCTCGACTTCGACTACATCCTTATTGATTGCCCTCCGTCCCTGGGGATACTCACCATTAACGCTTTGAAAGCGGCCCGTGAGGTCATCGTTACCATACAGCCTCACTACTTTGCTTTGCGGGGCATTGAAGAGTTTATGGAAACTATTGACCTGATGCGCGAGAACTTGAGGCACGAGCCAGAAGTGTTTGTGCTTATAACCATCGCTGATGTGAGAACCAATCTCTACAAGGAAGTGATAGGGGAGATTAAAAGGTATTTTGGTGATCGGATGTTTAAGACCGTCATCCATAAAAACATCGCCCTTGCTGAAGCTACCAGCCATGGCATGCCAGTTATTGAATATGAGCCTACCTCAAGTGGTGCTCAAAACTATTTATCTCTGGCAAAGGAGGTGATTCGCTTTGAAAAAGAAAAGCCTAAAGCGCGGCTTCTCAGAAAGAATTGATTTTAAGAGAGAGCTCATTAGAGACACAACACGTGGCTTTAATCCGGAAGAGGCAGTGCAGGAAGAAACTCCGTCGGCACCTAAAAAGTCGACGCCCAGAAAAGCTTCTTCTCGCACTAAAAAGAAGGAGACTTCAGAAAAAATAGCTACCATCAAGGTGATTGGTGTTGGAGGAGGGGGAACTAACGCTATAAACCAGATGATAGAAGCGGGAATAGAAAATGTTGATCTGATAGTTATTAACACGGATATTCAGTCTTTACAGTGCTCTCTGGCGCCCCAAAAAATTCAAATTGGAGCTTCGCTAACCAGAGGTTTGGGAACCGGTGGAAATCCCAAACTGGGAGAGGACGCCGCCCGGATGGACAAGGAAAGAATTGCTCGGCTTGTGGAGGGAGCGGACCTGGTTTTTATAACTGCCTGTATGGGAGGAGGCACGGGTACTGGTGCTTCTCCGGTGATAGCGGAACTGGCCCGTGAGGTTGGAGCCCTAACTGTAGGAGTAGTGACTAAGCCCTTTGGTTTTGAGGGAGCACGTCGGGCGAGACAGGCAGCAGAGGGTATTGAAAATTTGCGCAAAGTGGTGGATGCGCTTATCGTCATTCCCAATGATCGCCTGATGGAGATAGCCGATCGAGATACTTCATTGGGAGAAGCTTTCAAAAAGGCCGATTTTGTTCTCTACCAGGCGGTAAGAGGCATAGCTGATCTCATTACTTCGCCTCAGGATATAAACTTGGATCTCGCTGATTTGCGGACAGTACTTACTGGAGCGGGGACGGTTCTTATCGGCATTGGTCATGGTCGAGGCAAAGATAAAGCCAAGCAGGCTGCGGAAATGGCTATTTCCAGTCCTTTGCTGGAAGTTTCCATCAAAGGCGCTCGTTCTATCCTTTTGAGCATTACTGGCGGTCCGGATACAGGTATTCATGAGGTCAAGCAAATCGTTGATGTTATCAATAAGGCTGCAGGTACCGAAACGGACCTTCTTTTTGGTAACAAAATAGATCCTGAGTTGAGCAACGAAATACTGGTAACACTGGTAGCAACTCGCTTTGAGTCTTCCCCTGAGAAGGAATCGGAAGAGATTCCTCCCCTGGTCGAGAAAATAGCAGTTGATGCTCTGGAAAGCGATATTGATGATAAGCTCATCATTGAGGATGATCTTGATATCCCTGCTTTCTTAAGAGAAGAGCAGAAAAAAGATTCAGAAGGAAAAAGCCGGCTGGACGAAGTGCTGGGGATTTTTAAGAGATCGAGGAAGGAGTGACCGAACATGACTTTTCTTTTTGGTAAAGAGTTAACCAGGGAAGAGATATTGAAGAGAGTGGGTGATATTTCTCAGATTGGAGGGGTAAGATTAGCCTGTCTTGCCGATGGGGCGGAACGAGGAGTACGCATAGCAGAAGTAAACACCGGAGGAGGGCTTTATTACACCGTTTTACTGGATCGGGGCATGGACATTGCCTGGACTTCTTATAAGGGAATAAGCATAGCCTGGCGCTCGGCGACTGGTAATCTTTCGCCTTTTTTCTTTGAACCAGAAGGCCTGGGATGGTTGCGCGGTTTCCATGGGGGGTTGATGAACACCTGCGGTCTTACCTATCATGGAGCTCCCTGCAAAGATAAGAGCACTCATCCCTTTCTCGAAGAGGAAGAGCTGGGTCTTCACGGAAGGGCTTCCTTTACTCCTGCAAGTTGTGTTTGGGTTGATGGAGAATGGCAAGGAGACCAGTATATTTTCTGGGTTCAGGGCAAAGTTCGTGAAGCCATTGTATTTGGTGACAAACTGGTTCTGTACCGCAAAATCTGGGGTCGTTTGGGAGAAAACATTATTTACATCGAGGATAGAGTGCGCAACGAAGGTTCTCAGGAAAGTCCTTTCATGATTCTGTACCATGTTAATGTTGGCTACCCAGTTCTTGACGAAGGTAGTCGTTTGCTTTTACCAGTTACCAAAACTGTTCCCCGGGACAAGCATGCTGAAGAAGGCAAGGAAAACTGGGATGCTTTTGCGGCTCCCCAGAAAGGTTACTTTGAAAAAGTGTATTTGCACTATCCAAAAATCCTCGAAGATGGCAAATCTGCTTCTTTACTTTTAAACGAGAAAATGCAACTTGGGGTTTACCTCAAGTTTGATGTTGAAGCTTTGCCCTACTTTACGGAGTGGAAGATGCTGGGTGAGGGAGAATACGTTCTGGGTATGGAACCTGGAAATGCCTTTCCGCTGGGGAGGAGTAAAGAACGCGTTGAGGGAAGGCTCCGGTTTTTGAAGCCTGGCGAGGAACAGCGCATTACTCTTGAGATAGGTATTCTTGATGCTACGGACCAGATAAGGGAGTTTCGCAAGTACCTGGGGATTTAACTTAAAAAAGTTGCTGGATTGAGAAATAGCCTTTCCATATTAAGGAGTAATAAAAGTAATTGACAAGCACTTTTTCAAGGTATCCTTTGGTTTCCGAAAAGGGAATACTTTCAAAGAAGAAATCGGGATCGGCTGGATACCTCTGAAGCCATTGTTGTACTCTGCCTGGCCCAGCGTTGTAAGAGCAGATGACTTGAACGAGTTTTTCCTCAAACTGCTTTAAAAGATAATCAAGATAAGCAACGCCGATGTGGATG
Organism: uncultured Atribacterota bacterium; assembly: GCA_964570785.1. Taxonomy (GTDB): domain Bacteria; phylum Atribacterota; class Atribacteria; order Atribacterales; family Thermatribacteraceae; genus Thermatribacter. The sequence goes on from CAZMZG010000003.1 coordinate 8,806, forward strand.
TTAATTTCAGGATTAAGTAAGCTTTCCTCGTCGACTGTTTCAAGCGTGAGTTTTGTTTTGCCAGTTTCCAGCATCCACTGTGCTGTTTGGGGCATGAGTTGAGTAAGTCCCAGGGCCCCTGCCCGGGATTTAATGTTGACCTCGAAGAAGCTTTCAGCACGAATTACCGAAAGCACCAGGTAAGGGTCCACTCCCCTGAAGAGATGGGTGGCTTTTTCCACTTTTTCTTTGAAGAAGAGGGGATAGAGGTTTCTAAGCAAAATCAAGTTTTGGCCTGCTTGAGGGAAGTTCTGTTGAAGGTATAAAGCATGGAGAATGGCTTTGCGGTACTCACTTAGACTGATGTAGAGCTTTACGAGCTCAAAATGTAAAAGCTTTACCGAGGGATTTTTGTAGTGTAAAAAGAGTAGCTCTATTTCTGCGTTTCGGTAAAAACCTTTTTCTTTAAGAAAAAGATAGGTTTCCCAGTGCTTTTCGGCTCTTTTGAGTTGAGAGGACAAACTCTGGGGATAGTTTTCTATTTCTGGAGGTGGATGATTTTCAATCTTAAAACGTTTCTGAGGGTCATAACCTCTCCGTGTTAATTCCTGCCAGCTGCGCACGAAGTAGTAGTCAATGTTTCCACCTTCGATGATTTCCCAGAGAAGTTCTGGTTTGTCATTTTTGCTCAGTTTGTAGGACCAGAAAAGGACCTGGTTTTTATGCTGCGGGAACTTTTGCAAGCCTTCCAGTGCCTCTTCGATTTGATCAAAGTTGCCTTCCCCGAGAGCCTTGTGGAACCATTCAAGGTAAAAAGTGTCCTTGTGAGGGAAAAGCTCCAACGCTTTGTGGAGAACAGTTGAATAGTTTTTGTCGTCTCCCAAGGCCAGGTAACAGGCGAGGAGATTGAGATAGACACTGAAAAGGTAAGAGGAATGGGGATAATCTTGGAGCAGCTTCTGGTAATGGTTTATAGCTTCCGGGTAGTTTGCAGAACGCTGATTTAGAACTCCTCGGTAAAAGAGTAGCATTTCCTGAAAATAGGCTTCCTGGCTATATTTTTCAAGAAGCTCCTGCAGTCCAGATAAGTTGTTTGTGGCGAGTAAGTACCGTATTTGCAGCACAAGGAAGTTTTCTTCTTGCGAGGGTTTGAGGGTGTGTTTTTTTATTTCTTCGAGTATGCTTCTGGTTTCTTGAAGAAGGTTCAGAGAAAGTGCGAATGAAGCTAACTCAAGAAGCGAACCCCCAGACAGGGTTTCCAGATTTAATCTAGGGAAAATTTGTGTAAACAGGTCCCTGGTTGAAGCATATTTTTGCGTGGGGTATTTTTTGAAGATGGTTTTTAAGAGTAGACCTGCTTCATTAGTTTTGCCTTTTTGAAGGAGTGTTTCTACCATCAGTGCCAGAGATTGCTGGTGCTGTTCATCTGAGAAAGCATACTGCAAAGCTTTTATGTTGTAATTTAGGGCCTGTTGAGGATAACCACTTTTGAGGTATCTTTCTGCGCTCTGATAGTAGATTGAGAAAAGGAGGGGGGAATTTGGAAAAAACTTTTCGGCAAGCAAGAGCCAGAGAGGGGCTTTTTGTAAGAACGATTTTTCGGGAAGAGCAAAAAGCCAGAGGTACAGCGCGTGATCGATGCAAAATGGATCTCCTGCTCCAAGGCTTTTTAGAATCAATACTTCAGCCTCATTTACTTTCCCTTTCTTGATCAGGGAGGCTATTTTCAGAAAGTTTTCTTGATTTACTGCTCTACAGGATGATTTCCAGAAAAAAAGCAGAGTAGCTAAAATTAATAGCGAAAGAACAATAGTGGTAATCTTTTTTGGGAATGGATAAAGTGAAGACGTTATCATTTTCTTCCTGTTTTTCATTTTGAGTTATGATAACATGTTAATCAGGGGTTGCAAAGGGGATGGAGAGTTATGAGAAACCAGGAAGTGGCTAGGGTGCTTCGGGACATAGCTACTCTTCTCGAAATCAAAGGTGAGAATCGCTTTAGAGTGGTTGCTCATGAAGAGGCTGCACGACGTATAGAGTCTTGGCCAGAGCCGATTGAAGAAGTGTGGCGGAAGGGCGAGCTTACCAAAATACCAGGCATTGGGGCAAGTATTGCTGCGAAGATTTCAGAGTACCTGCAAACAGGAAAAATGCAATACCTTGAGGAACTGACCCGGGAAGTACCTCCTGAGTTAATAGAACTAACCAGGGTTCCGGGGGTTGGCCCCAAGCTTGCCAAATTGCTTTACGAAGAACTGGGAATAAAAAGCCTGGAAGAGCTGGAGAGGGCAATAGCTGAGCAAAAACTACGGAATCTCCCCCGTTTGGGGGTCAAAAGCGAGGAAAAAATTAAAAAAGGTCTTGAGATGTTGAAGCGTCAAAAAGGGAGAATGCTTCTTGGCCAGGTCCTTCCGGTTGTTGAAGAAATCGTAGCCCTGCTTAAGGAAAAAACCGGTGTTGAAAACGTAAGCCCTGCAGGTAGTGTACGCCGCATGAAGGAGACTATAGGAGATATAGATATTCTGGTGGCCAGTTCTCAGGCAGAAAAAATAATGGACGTGTTTGTCGCTTTGCCCCTGGTAAGGGAGGTTCTTGCCAAGGGAGCTACCAAGTCGAGCGTTGTGCTTCATGATGGATTGCAGGTTGACCTGAGGGTGGTGGAGCCGATTTCTTTTGGGGCAGCGCTTCAGTATTTTACCGGTTCAAAAGCTCATAATATCAGATTGCGAGAGATTGCGATCAAGAAAGGTCTTAAGGTGAATGAATACGGAGTTTTCAAGATAGACAATGGCCAGCGAGTGGGTGGAGAAAGGGAGGAGGAGATTTATGAGATTTTGGGGATGGAGTGGATTCCACCGGAGTTACGCGAGGATCAGGGAGAAATCGAGGCTGCGCTCGAAAAGAGACTGCCGGTTTTGATAGAGCTTTCAGATATCAAGGGAGATTTGCATGTGCATTCTCGCTGGAGTGATGGATTGAACTCTATAGAAGAAATGGCCGAAGCAGCCTTGAAAAGAGGTTACCAGTATCTTGCTATTTGTGATCACACTCAGTCTCTTGCAGTCGCTTCTGGACTTGGTCCTGAAGAACTAAGAGAGCGGAGCAAAGAAATTCAGAGATGGAACACTGAAGGGAGAGGGCTTTTACTCCTTTCAGGTGTGGAAGTAAACATATTGAGCGACGGTTCTCTGGATCTTTCTCAGGAAAACCTCTCGGAACTCGATGTGGTAATAGGAGGCTTGCATTCGGGATTGAACCAGTCAAAAGATAAAATAATGATGCGTCTTCAAAAGGCTATGTACAATCCTTATGTTCAGGTAATCAGCCATCCTACGGGAAGACTCATCAATAAGAGAGAAGCTTACAATGTGGATCTGGATAAGTTGCTGGCATTGGCAATCCATACGGGTACCTTCCTGGAGATAAATGCCCAGCCGGAGCGTCTGGATCTGCGTGATATAGATGCTCGCAAGGCTAAAGAGAGTTTCGGTCTAAGGATGATTATCTCTACCGATGCTCACGAACCCAAATCTCTGGACTACATGCGTTTGGGAGTAGCCCAGGCCAGAAGAGCCTGGCTTACTGCTGAAGACGTTTTAAACACTTACAACCTGGAAAAACTTCTGGACTATTTGTCTCGGAAGAGAAAAACCAGGGCAAAAAGTATTCCTGGTTGATCAGGTTTCTCGGAAGCGATTAGTTATGGGCATTCTCCAGTCTTTGCCGAAAGCACGAGTTGATATTTTTATACCCACTGGGGCCTGTTTTCTTTTGTATTCGCTTTTTCTGAGCATTTCAATGGTTTGTAGGATGATATTCCTTGCAAAACCCTTATCCACTATTTCTTCAGGATCGAGGTTTTCCTCAATATAGTATTTCAAAATTTCGTCAAGAACTTCGTAAGGGGGTAGCTTTTCCTGATCGGTCTGGTTGGGCCTGAGTTCGGCTGAGGGAGCTTTTTCGAAGACCCTTTTGGGGATAATTGCTGCTCCTTTTTTTCGGTTGTACCATCTGCCTATGCGATATACATCAGTTTTGTAAACGTCTTTTATAACAGCGAGGCCCCCTGCCATGTCGCCGTAAAGAGTTGCGTAACCGGTAGCCATTTCGCTTTTGTTACCAGTGGTGAGCACCAGCCACCCGAACTTGTTGGATAGGGCCATCAGATAGTTGCCTCTGATTCTGGCCTGTATGTTTTCCTCTGTGGTGTCAGGGCTTGCTTTCTTAAAGGCCTCCTCCAGGACCTTAAGGTAAGATTCAAAAACCCTGTCTATGGGAATGGTTAGCATCTCTATTTTCAAGTTTCGAGCTAACTGATGGGCATCTTCAAGACTTTCTTGCGAAGTATAAGGAGAGGGCATAAGAACTCCTTTAACGTTTTCGCTACCCAGGGCTTCTGTGGCTATAGTGGCTACCAGAGAAGAATCCATCCCTCCGCTCAAACCAACTACCACCTTTTTAAAGCCATTTTTCCTTACGTAGTCTCTTACTCCAGTGACCAGGCCTTTAAAGATTTCTTCTTCTCTTTCCAGTGAAGAACCGGGTTTTTTTGGATATCTCTCCTTTTTGGGTTTTGGGGATGGTAACTCCAAAACCTTGAAAGGAAGATTCTGGGGGGATATGTATCTTCGTCTGGGGTCCAGGAGGTTTATCCTGAGGTTTTCATCGAGGTCGATATCTATGGTGGCTATTTCTTCTGCGAAGGTTTCTCCCCTGAGTACGAGTTTTCCATTGGGATTACTCACTAAGCTTGTTCCGTCAAAAAGCAGCTCATCCTGTCCTCCTACCATGTTGCAGTAAGCGATAGCTACGTGGTAGTCATAAGCTTTCATAGAAAGGTATTTTGCCCTGAGGAGGGGCTTGCCGATGTGGTAGGGCGAAGCTGAGATGTTAGCTACAAGATGCACACCGTAGCCCAGGGTTAATGAAGCCAGTGGTTCTGCAGGGTTCCATATGTCTTCACAGATGGTGATGCCTATTTTTATTTCTCCCATTTTTAAAATCATCATTTCCTGGCCAGGTTTGAAGTATCGATGCTCGTCGAAAACTCCATAGTTGGGGAGGGAAAGCTTGTGGTAAATACCCAGAATTTTGCCGTCCTGGATTACGGCTGCCGAGTTGTAGGCATCTTCCTGGCAGTCTATAAACCCAACTATTGTAGTCACCTGCTTACCATTGCTGAAGGAGGCAAGCTCTTCCAGCGAGGCCCGGTTTTCCTTGAGAAAGGAAAGTTTAAGCATGAGGTCTTCGGGTGGATAGCCTGAGAGAAACAGCTCAGGAAGCAGCAAAAGATCGCTCTCCCTTTGCTCTGCTACCTCCAGAGCCCTCTTGGCTTTTTCGAGGTTTCCCTGGAAATCTCCTAAGATAGGATTCAGTTGGGCAAGGGTTACTCTCAGCTTTTTCAAGACTCATAACCCCTTTTGTACTCTTTCTATGAACTTATACACTATTTTTGTGGTTTTGGCAATTTGGAGGTAAACAGCCTAATGAGGTGGCGGGTGAGTCATTATTTAATTGACTTTCTTCTCAGGCTTGGGGTATTATTTGGGAAACGCTAAGTGGAGGATTGGAAGCAAGGAGCGATGAAAATGGGTAAGACAATGGCTGAAAAAATTTTCGAATTAAAAAGCGGTAAAGCGGTAAAGGCTGGGGACCTGGTAATTGCTTCGGTTGATTTTGCGATGGGGCAGGATGGTACTACTCCGCTGGCCATCCGTTCATTTCAGGAGATGGAGGGTAAGAGCGTTTTTGATCCGCAAAGAATCGCTTTTATTATAGACCACAATGCCCCCAGCCCTCTGGAATCGGTATCCCGCCTTCATGATTTAATGCGTGAGTTTGCTCATGCTTTCGGTATTAGAGTTTTTGACGTGGGTTGGGGAGTTTGTCACGAACTTATGGTTGCTCAAGGGCTGGTAATGCCTGGAGATCTGGTGGTGGGTGCTGATTCTCACACCTGCACTTATGGGGCAATAGGGGCTTTTTCCACCGGGATTGGCAGCACAGAGCTGGCTGCGGTAATGATTTCGGGAAAGCTCTGGTTTAAAGTTCCCGAAACCATTAAGGTTAATTTTGCAGGCCATCTGCCCGAAGGCGTTTATTCCAAGGACTTGATTCTTTATCTGGCTGGGAAAATGGGCGCTGATGGTGCAACTTATAAAGCGCTTGAATTTCATGGCTCGGTGATTGAGCAGCTCGAAGTAGAGGAGCGCCTTACTATATCCAACATGGCAGTGGAAGTGGGTGCCAAAGCTGGCCTTATGCCGCCTGACGAGAAAACCCTGACCTGGGTTAAAAAGCGGGCACAAAGACCTTTTGAGCCAGTTTACCCGGATGCTTCGGCTCAGTATGCAGAGACCATTGAAATTGATTGCTCACAACTTGTGCCTCAGGTGGCATTGCCGCACAGAGTGGACAACGTGAAGCCAGTTAATGAAGTGGAGGGTCTTCCTGTTAAGGAAGTGTTTATCGGGACCTGTACCAACGGACGGGCGGTAGACATTGAAGTTGTCGCTTCCATTTTGAAAGGGCGAAAAGTGCACCCCGAAGTTCGCCTTATTGTGGCACCTGCTTCGAGAGAAATCCTGGTGCAGGCAATTCGTGAAGGATGGGCCGAGACCATTGTTGAGGCAGGGGGTACGCTGGTTACTCCGGGTTGTGGACCCTGTGTTGGAACCCATCAGGGGGTGCCTGGTGATGGCTGGAATGTTGTATCCACAGCAAACAGGAATTTTAAGGGCAGGATGGGTAACAACAAGGCATTCATTTATCTTGCTTCTCCTGCTACCTGTGCTGCTTCGGCAATTGAAGGTAAGATCGCTGATCCCAGAAAGTACTTGAGGTGATTGTGATGAAATTAAAAGGTAAAGTGCATAAATTTGGAGACGATATTAATACTGATTACATTATTTCTGGTAAGTACAAGTTTAAAACTCTGGACATGCAGGAGCTTGCCAAACATGTTATGGAGGATATCGACCCGGATTTTTATAAGAAGGTTTCTCCGGGGGATTTCATCGTTGCAGGTAAGAATTTTGGTTGCGGCTCTTCCCGGGAACAGGCTCCTCGAGCTCTTTTGGCCAGCGGTATAAAGGGTGTTCTGGCCAAATCATTTGCTCGTATCTTTTTCCGTAACGCCATTAATTGCGGTTTGCTTGTTTTGGAGTGTGATACCTCTCCTATTGAAGCTGGGGATGAGTTGGAGGTGGACCTGAAACAAGGTCTGGTTGTAGACCTCAGTCGTAACCTGGAAATAAAGACTCAGCCTCTTCCAGGGGTTATGATTCGCATTTTGGGAGAAGGCGGATTGGTGCCTTATTTTAAGAAATATGGCTCTTTTCAGGGGGTTTAGAAACGACTTATGTGGTCAAAACTTAGAACTACGGATCCCGAAGTATACAAATGGGTGGTAAAAGAGCTGGAAAGACAACGCGACAAGCTGGAGCTCATAGCTTCTGAGAACTTTACCAGTATTGCGGTTCTTGAAACCCAGGGTAGCGTATTGACCAACAAATATGCCGAGGGTTACCCAGCGAGACGCTACTACGGTGGGTGTGAATTTGTAGACCAGGTTGAACGGCTGGCCATAGATCGAGCAAAAGCCCTTTTTGAAGCCGAGCATGCTAATGTGCAGCCTCATTCTGGTTCGCAGGCCAACATGGCAGTTTACCTGGCGACTCTTAAATATGGCGATGTGGTTATGGGGATGGATCTGGCTCACGGGGGGCACCTTACCCATGGTAGTCCGGTTAACTTCTCTGGAAAATGGTATCGCTTTGTTCCCTACGGGGTTTCTCCTGATACAGAGACTATAGATTATGACCAGCTGGAAGAAAAAGCTAAAGAAGTGAAACCCCGAATGATTATAGCCGGGGCGAGTGCCTATCCACGTTTTATAGACTTTGAGCACTTGCGCTCCATTTGTGATGAAGTGGGTGCTCTCCTAATGGTGGATATGGCCCATATTGCAGGTCTGGTAGCCACTTCTCTCCATCCCAATCCCTGTCCGCATGCTCACTTGGTTACTACGACCACCCATAAGACTCTCCGTGGGCCTCGGGGAGGGATGATACTCTGTAAGGAAGAATTTGCAAAAGCAGTTGACAAGGCAGTTTTTCCTGGTACCCAGGGGGGTCCTTTGATGCATGTCATTGCTGCTAAGGCGGTGGCCCTTAAAGAAGCTGCAACACCTGAGTTCGTGGACTATCAGAAGCAGGTTGTTAAAAATGCCAAATCGCTTGCCAAGGCTTTACAGGAGAGGGGTTATCGTTTGGTTTCCGGAGGCACTGATAATCACCTTTTGCTGGTAGACCTGAGAAATATTGGAATTACTGGTAGAGAGGCAGAGCTTATCTTGGATCAGGTAGGTATTACAGTAAACAAGAATGCCATTCCTTTTGATCCCCATAAACCTACGGTAACCAGCGGTATCAGGCTGGGCACTCCAGCTTGTACTTCTCGAGGTATGAAGGAAGAGGAAATGCAGCTTATAGCCGAGTTAATTGACCGAGCGCTGCGAGGAAGAAGCTGCGAAATGACTTTGCAAAAGATTAAAGAGGAAGTACGCAGCCTTTGTAATCGCTTTCCACTTTATCCAGAGTTGGCTGTTGAGGAATAAGAGTTGAGGCTTTTGGTTTTACTTGACAAAACAAGACAAGATTTCAAGATTTAGAGGGAGGTTCATTTTGTGAGAGAACGTGTTGAGAAAGCCCTGGAAAAAGTAAGACAATATTTACAGTTTGAAGGTGGAGACGTTGAGTTGGTAGGCATTGAGAATGGTGTGGTGAAAGTTCGTTTAAAGGGGATGTGTAGTTCCTGTCCCATGTCCTATATAACCCTGAAAGATGGTATTGAGAGAGTAGTCAAGGAAGAAGTTCCCGAAGTAAAGTCCGTTGAAGCGGTTTAGGGAATTTGTAAAGAAAGGGGCTGAGAAAACTTTCTCAGCCCCTTTCTTTAAGCCAGTACAGAAGACCTACCATTACCACTCCGCCCACTATGTTGCCCAAGGTTACAGGGGTTAGATTATTTGCGATGCCTAACAAGGTTATTGGTGTACTGGTATCTTGCAGGGTGTTCTGGGCAAAAGCCCCCGCTAAGAGAAAATACATGTTAGCTACGCTGTGCTCATAACCAAGTGCTACAAAAGTGGCAATGGGTCCAGGAATAACCAGCAACCGGGTAAGGTTGTTCTCTGCATAGATACAAAGCAACACCGCTAAACATACTAGCCAGTTACAAAGTATACCTCTTGCGAAGGCTTGGGTAAAAGGAATTTGAGTTTTGATGAGCGCTATCTGATATGCATGCTGTGCTATCACTCCTCCGCTTTGATTGAGGAGTCCGGTTGAAGCATAAATCCCGGCTAAAAGGGCGGATCCTACAAAGTTACCCAGATATACCAGACCCCAGGTCTTGAAGGTTCTTGTGATACGGTTTTTGAAGGTGAAGCAGGAGTAACTAAGCAAGCAGTGGCCGGTAAATAGCTCTGCTTTCCCCAGTACGACCAGAATCAGTCCTACCGAAAAAACTGTCCCCCCCAGAAGCTGCTTGACTCCGGTTGTAAGCGCAGCAGTGGTTACTAAAGTAAATAGTTGCGAAGCAAATCCTATGTAAGACCCTGCCAGAATGGCTCCAATGAAAAGGGATAAATAATTTTTCTGAAGCTTGTTTTCACACCAGATATGAAGGGCATCCATTAATCGAACCTCCTTTGGGGCGATTTTTGGTTGAAATTTATTAAAATAATAATATAATTTTTCTATAAAATCCAAAAATTATAGTTTTTTTAAAAGTAATTTGTTAAAATTGGATGCAGAGGGCTATTTATTCTAAGAGAGGGAGGGTAAGGTAAGATGAGTGATATTCTCGAACAAATTGCTAAAGAATTATTTGCGGGTAATGCAAAAGCTGTGAGCGAACTAACCCAGAAAGCGCTTGATGAAGGTTTTTCGCCACAGGAAGTTCTTAATGGCGGTTTGATAAAGGGTATGAACCAGGTTGGAGAAAAGTTTAAGGCAAACGAGATTTATGTTCCGGAAGTACTGATTGCTGCCCGAGCTATGAAGGCAGGCATGGAAATCCTGAAACCCAAACTTGCAGAGACTGGCGTAGAACCGGTGGCTAAACTTGTTATTGGCACCGTGAAGGGTGACCTTCACGATATCGGCAAGAATCTGGTAGCCATGATGATGGAAGGAGCAGGATTTGAAGTAGTTGATCTGGGTATTGATGTACCTGCTGAAAAGTTCATTCAGGCCATTAAAGAACACAAGCCTCAGCTAGTTGGTATGTCGGCTTTACTTACCACTACCATGATTCAAATCAGAGAGAACCTCAAGGCTTTTCAAGAAGCTGGAGTTAGGGATCGGGTTAAAGTCATGATTGGCGGTGCTCCGGTTACTCAAAAATTTGCCGACGAAGTTAGTGCTGATGGTTATGCGCCAGACGCTGCATCAGCAGTAGATAAAGCTAAAGAGCTTTTGAGCCTTAATTAAGCCGATAGTATAAGGGGGAGAGTCTTCTCCCCTTTCTTTGTGAGGAACAATAATTAAATTGTTTATTGAAGGTTATTTCTAATAATTTATATAAAGGAGGGCAAAAGATGTTAAGCGATCTGGAAATTGCCCAACGGGCTTCTATGAGACCCATAGTTGAAATTGCCCAAGGAATGGGGCTTGAAGAAGGGGACATCGAGCTTTATGGTAGGTACAAGGCAAAAGTATCTCTGGAAGTTCTTGAAAAACTTCGAGACAAGCCGCTTGGCAAATATATTGATGTTACCGCCATAACACCCACACCTCTTGGAGAGGGTAAGACGGTTACCACTATAGGTCTTTCCATGGCTCTAAACAAAATAGGCAAAAAGAGCGTCGTATGCATCAGACAGCCTTCACTGGGTCCGGTTTTTGGTATTAAAGGTGGTGCTGCTGGGGGTGGTTATTCTCAGGTTGTGCCCATGGAAGACTTTAATCTTCACTTGACTGGAGATACTCATGCTGTTGCTGCAGCACACAATTTGCTGGCTGCTTTTATAGACAACCATCTGCTTCACGGGAATGAATTGAACATTGATCCCTTCACGATAAGCTGGCCCAGAGTAGTGGATATAAGTGACAGGGCATTGCGCAGGATTGTCATTGGCTTGGGGGGGAAAGCGAATGGCATACCCCGTGAAAGCAGTTTTGATATTGCAGTGGCTTCAGAGGTAATGGCTATTCTGGCTTTGACCACCGATATTTTTGATTTGCGTGAACGTTTGGGGAGAATTGTGGTAGCTTACAATCGCCAAAAAGAGCCAGTTGCTGCTGAAGACCTCAAGTGTGCTGGAGCTATGGCTGTTTTAATGAAGGATGCCATAAAACCAAATCTTCTTCAAACACTTGAAAACACGCCCTGTTTTGTTCATGCTGGTCCTTTTGCTAATATCGCTCATGGCAATAGCTCTATTATTGCTGATCAGATCGCTTTGCGCCTTGCTGATTACGTGGTGACCGAGAGCGGCTTCGGTGCAGATTGTGGTATGGAAAAGTTCATGAATATTAAATGTCGTTATAGTGGTCTTCACCCTGATTGTGTGGTTATGGTGTGCTCTATTCGTGCCCTCAAGATGCACAGTGGGAAGTATAAGGTGGTTCCTGGAAAGCCCCTGGATCCGGCAATCCTCGAAGAAGATATCGATGCTCTGGTGAAAGGGTCGGAAAACCTTATCAAACAGATTGAAAATGCAAGACTTTTTGGTGTCCCGGTTGTGGTAGCGATTAACGTCTTTTCGACAGATACTGAACGTGAGATAGAGACAGTTAGAAAAATAGCTCTTGATAATGGAGCTTTTGAAGCGTGTGTTTCTGAGGTTTGGGCTAAAGGTGGAGAAGGTGGTAAAGAACTGGCTGAAGCTGTTGTGAAAGCTTGCGATGCTCCAAATAACTTTGACTTCCTTTATCCTTTGGATGTTCCGATCAAGGATAAGATTGAAACTATAGCTACCAAAATTTATGGAGCAGATGGAGTAGTTTACGAACCAGAAGCCGAAAAGAAAATAGCCCGCTATACTGAATTAGGTTGGGATAAGCTACCCATCTGTATGGCTAAGACCCATCTTTCTCTCTCGCATGATCCCAAATTGAAAGGCCGCCCACGTGGCTTTAAGCTTCCCATAAAAGATATTCGTCCCTCCATTGGCGCAGGTTTCCTATATCCGTTGTGTGGTGAGATGCGTACTATGCCAGGCTTACCTTCTCGACCAGCGGGGATGAACATAGATATTGATTCTGAAGGTAGGATTGTCGGTCTGTTTTAGCAGTGATATATTTAGAGTCTAAAAATAACTAATAACCGGATTTTTCTTCTTGCAGATGGGTGGGATAAAAAGTTGGAATGCGATTTCCTGGTGATAGGTGCTGGACCAGCGGGTCTTTCTCTTGGAGAAAAGCTGGCTGGCTATGGGGAAGTCTTAATTCTCGAGAAGGATAACAAGATCGGAGGGCTTGCTGCTACCTTAGGTTGTAAGGCTCGTCAGAGCTGCCTTTATTGTGGAATCTGCAGGAACACAGACCTGATAAGACGAGTGGCCAAGTTCCAGTTTCCGATACTTTGCTCGAGAGATATTTTGGGAGTAGAACGATCCGTTGAGGGGTTTCGAATTTTTACCAATCGTGAGGAGATAAAAACCAGATACGTGGCAATTGCTACTGGAGCTGAACCTTTTGATGCCAGGAAACTCCCTAATCTGGGTTACGGCAGATTACAGGGCGTTTTTACTGGATTGGATATTGAACAAGCCATAAACAGTGGCGAAATATTTCGACTTCTTCCAGAACGAGGGAAAGTTGCTTTTGTACAGTGTGTTGGTTCGCGTAGTTTTAAAGAAAAACGAGGTTACTGTTCACAGATCTGTTGTCGCTATGCCTTGAGGGCTCTGGATTTTTTGAGTTACTTTTTGCCAAGCCTTGAGTTCAAGATGTTTTATATGGACCTCCAGATCTTTGGTCCCAAAAGCTGTTATCTTTGGGAAGTAGCTCGAAGCAAGGTGTTGTTGATAAGGTCCATACCCTTCCGAATAGAGGGAGAGAATGGAAGCTTAGAAGTTTTTTATGAAGATGAAAATGGTCAGGCAGTCAAGGAAGAATTCGACCGGGTGGTCCTTTCCATAGGTCTGTCTTCCGGAAGCTCGACCAAAAACCTGGCTCGAGCTTTTTACCTTGAGCTCGATGACTGGGGATTTATTAAAAATTTTGGTGGAGGCAGGACCAGTAACCCGGGTGTTTTTGTGTGTGGCACGGCAGGAGGTCCCAAAGATGTGGAAACCACTATTTTTGAGGCTTATCAGGTTGCAGAAAGTATACTTAACTTGAGATAGCGGGATGATGGAAATTGAAAAAAGTACTTGTATTATTCCGTCCTGAATATGCACGCGTGAAGCCCTTACTCGATGCCATCGGTGATTTTTCGAAAGAACTGGACCTGCAAGTTTACTCCTGCTCAGAGTGGTTAGACAAGGTAAATAAAAGCATGCAGGACTTTGAAAAAGTTTTTTTGTTGGTTGAAGATATTGAAGCCAATATCGAGTTGTTGTCTGAGTTTTGTGATTCAGTAGAAAACCTTGAAAAATTTAAGATTTTTGGGCTTCCCCCAGGTGTGGTTTCACCTCAACTGGTTGCCTGGTGGAAAAATTATTTCCGGGAGGAGCTTGTTTTAGGGCGTGATTCCCCGGTTAAAAGCGCTTTTTTAAAGCCGGAGAAGAGGGTGCTGGTCGTTGCTGAAGAAAATGAAAACACAGAGAAAGTAGAAAAAGCTCTTCAGAAAAAGAAAATACCTTTCTTTATTACCAGGAAAAAAGTGGCTATTTCCCGCGATGGAATTAATTTTAAAATTACTCACCATCCGGATGGCGAGCTGTGTTTTGGGGCAGTGATTTTCTTACCAAAAAAGCGAATACTCTCTTTCGGTTTCCCTCGAGAGGTTGAAGATACAGGGAGAGCGTTTTTTGTGGATGAATTATCACGGAAATATAACCATCGTAATTTCTGGAAAAAGAGTGTTGCCTTCCTGGTGCACGAGCTTGCTTCTCCCTTACAGTGGAGGAAGGCTCTCTGCTGGTCTGTCCGTATTCGCAGGGATTTTTGTTCGGAAGTTCTCTTTTTGTGTGAACAGGTTGGTGTTGCACTGGAAAACTCAGAACTGGCTTATCGAGAAGCAAGGCAAATCGGGGTTCGTTTTGAAAAAGTTCGATTTAAGAATTTTTCCTGCCAAGCCACTGAGAGCATGCAGAAAATCATCCTTAAGTTTGTTTCGGAAAAGGACCTTCGCGAAGCCTCATACCTGGTGGATTGGCTGGTTGTTGTGCCTTCTTTTGAGGTGCAGCCCATAGCGTTAGAGAAATACTTTATGATTGACCGTGGAAACCTGAGAGTTGCCCCGCTTCCCAATCCAGTCATCGATAAGTATTCTACCTGCTGGAGGGGTGTTTTTTGTGCTCCTCTTGAGGAGACTGGCAAGGAGTGGGAACATTTGGTGCATTCGGTGATGCAGTATCTGGAGAAAGGGCAGTTGAAACTGAAAGAACGTGGTTCTGTTGATGAAGAGAAATGCGTACTTTGTTTGACCTGTTTGCGCTCCTGCCCCTTTGGGGCCGTAAAAATAGAGGGAGAGAACAAGCGCAAAAAAGCCATGATAGATTGGACTCTTTGTCAGGGATGTGGTATCTGCACTTCTCTGTGCCCTGCTGGTGCGATAAAGATTGTGGACTTCAAAAATGGTCAGTACCTTTTTGGTCCGCGTTTGTGGGGTTGATAGGCATGAGACTGGTAGCTCTTGGTTGTGAAAGGAATGGTTATCCGGCGCTTTTACGCTATTTCCATAGGGTTTCTTTGCCGTCGGGATGGGAACTGAAGGAACTTTCTGTAATTCCCTGTCTGGGGTTTATCAGAGAAGAGACAATTTTTTCTATTTTGGAAGAAAAAGCTGATGTTTTGTTGCTGGCTGGCTGTCCGCTGGATGCCTGTAAAAACGTTAAAGGTAGTGATGTTGGCTTGCGTAAAGTGACCAGGGTCAATGCTCTTCTTGAAGAAGCGCAAGTAAACAAGAAGGTGGCTCTGGCTTTAGTTACTCCTGACAAGACCGGTGAAATAGAAAGAATGCTTACCGAGATCTTTGGCTTTTTTGGAGGTTCAAATAAACGATGATTGTTGGTGAAAGAAAACCCCTCCCTGAGATAGTAAAACTTTTAGATGGTTTTAAAAAAGTGCTGGTTCTGGGTTGCGGAACCTGTGTTACTGTTTGTATGTCGGGTGGTGAAAAGGAAGCCAAAGAACTTGCCTCCCTGCTGAGGCTTAAAGGTTTTGATGCTTGGAGCGCCACGGTGGAGAGACAGTGCGAGCCAGAGTTTAACCAGCTAATTAGAGAAGAAGTTGAAAGAGCGGAAGCAATCCTTTCTCTGGCCTGCGGGATCGGAGTGCAGGCTTTAGCGGAACTTTATTTTCAAAAACCAGTCTATCCTGCTTTGAACACCACTTTTATGGGATTACCTGTTGAACAGGGTCTGTGGGAAGAGCGGTGTGCTGGTTGTGGCGACTGTATAGTCCATCTTTTTGGAGGTATCTGTCCGATAGCTCGTTGTGCTAAGAGTCTTCTGAATGGTCCCTGTGGTGGTTCCAAAAATGGTAAGTGCGAAGTAAAGCCTGAACGTGATTGTGCTTGGCAACTTATTTTTGAACGGCTCAAGGCCTTAGGCAAGGTCGAGCAACTTTTGCGGGTCGAGCCTCCCAAGGATTGGTCATATTCGCGTTACGGTGGGCATCGTAAAATGGTAAGGGAGGATGTCAGACTGTGAGCTGGCTACAAAAGGTGCTTGAGGAAGGAAACTTTGCGGTTACCTGTGAAATTGGCCCGCCAAAAAGCAGTGATTTTTCGGTGGTTACCAAAAAGTGCGATTGGGTAAGAAATTTTGTAGATGCGGTGAATGTGACCGACAATCAGACTGCTATTGTAAGGATGTCAAGCTTTGCCAGTTGTTTGATTGCTTCTCGCCAGAATGTTGAACCCATCATGCAGATGGTATGCAGAGATAGAAACCGCATTGCTTTGCAGAGTGACTTTTTGGGAGCCTGTGCTCTGGGTATAGAAAACTTTCTTTGCTTGAGTGGTGATCATCAGAGCATGGGTAATCATCCTCAGGCAAAAAATGTTTTTGATGTGGATTCAATACAGCTTTTGCAAATTTTTAAGAATATGCGCGATGAGAAAGTTTTTCAAAATGGCGAACCGATTAAAGGAGAGATCAAAGCTTTTCTTGGGGCAGGAGCAAATCCCTTTGCTGATCCTCTGGAGTTGAGGGTGTTGCGACTGGCCAAGAAAATTGAGGCCGGAGCTCAGTTTATTCAGACGCAAGCGGTTTTTGATCTGGAAAGATTTGCAAGGTGGATGGAAGAGGTGAGGGAATGGGGCTTGCATCGCAAAGCTTTTATTATGGCTGGAGTGATTCCTGTTAAGTCTGTTCGTGCTCTGAAATATATGAAGGAAGAAGTACCTGGACTTGAGATTCCTGACTATTTCTTGGAAAGGATGCGAAAAGCTAAGGATCCAAAGGAGGAAGGGGTACAGATTTGTACAGAAATCATTAACGAAGTGCAAAAGATAAAAGGAGTAAGCGGTGTGCATATTATGGCTATCGCTTGGGAAAGTGTTGTACCCGAGATTGTCAAGAGATGTGGTCTATACCCAAGACCGGTGAGAGAGGTAAAGAGAAATGAGTGAAGCGAAACTTCTTGATCACCAGTTTAAATATCGGATTGCTTCTCGGCCTGGAGGTGAGGGGCTGCTTGCTTGTTTTGCCTGTGGGGTTTGTACAGCAGCCTGCCCGGTGAGTGAAGTTGAAAAGGACTTTAACCCGCGTCGGATCATCCATCAAATTTTGCTTGGCGAGAGTGAAGAGCTTTTGCGGTCTGAACGCATGTGGTTGTGTGTGGGTTGCTATCGTTGCAGTGCTCACTGCCCACAGGATGTTGAGTTTACCAACCTTTTGAAAGTGTTGCGAGAACTTGCTGTAGAAGAAGGTACCGTTTCTGTGGAATGGAAAAAAGTAATTGATGAAGTCGACCGCAGAACTCAAGAATTACGACGCAAACTCATCAAGTATCTCTGGAATAAAGGAATTAATTCTCTGGGAGAGTTTGAGAGGTTTTATCAGAGAGAAATTGCAAAGCTGGATTGGATTAAAGGGGATAGTGATGATGCACGGTAAAACCCGAGGTAGCGTGATGGTGGTTGGAGGAGGAATAGCAGGCATCCAGAGCGCTCTGGATCTGGCCAATGCAGGTTTCAAGGTCTATTTGGTAGAGGATTCAACTGCTATTGGAGGTCTTATGGCGAGGCTGGATAAGACCTTTCCAACCAACGATTGCGCAATGTGCATTCTTTCTCCGAAGCTCGTTGAGTGTGGTAGACATCTGAATATAGAGGTTATTACCTGTGCCAGCTTGGAGTCTGTTGAGGGGGTACCTGGTGATTTCCGAGTCAAGGTCAGACGCAAACCCCGTTATGTTGATCCTTTGAAGTGCACTGGATGTGGTGATTGTGCAGAGGTTTGCCCGGTAAGCTTGTCTAACGATTTTGAGGGCGGTTTGAGCAAGAAAAAGGCTATTTACCGTCTTTTCCCCCAAGCCTTTCCCAGTGCTTTTGCAATCGAAAAAAAAGGTTTACCTAACTGCCAGGCAGCCTGCCCCCTGGAACAAAAAGCTCAGGGTTATGTGGCTTTGATTCGGGAAGGAAAATTTGAAGAAGCCTTACAAACGGTACGTATGGATAATCCTTTTCCTGGAATTTGTGGGCGAGCCTGTCATCATCCTTGTATGGAAGATTGCCAGCGTGGACTTCTTGATGAACCAGTTGGTATTCCTTACTTGAAAAGATTTTTAGCAGATTATGAAGTTAGAAATAACTTGAAGCCTGTTTTGGGCAAGCAAGAGGATAAAGGCAAGAAGGTAGCCATTATTGGAGCTGGTCCCAGTGGATTGAGTTGTGCTTATTTTCTGGTTAGAAAAGGTTATCAGGTTTGTGTTTATGAAGCCAAAGAGCAACCTGGAGGTATGATGAGTTACGGCATACCTCCTTATCGCTTGCCCCGTGATGTTGTGAAATATGAAATTGAGCTCCTGAAAGAACTGGGGATTAACTTTGTTTTTGGCAAGGCCTGGGGTAAAGATTTCGGAATTGATGATCTTTTCAGAGAGGGCTATGCCGCTTTATATGTTGCTTGCGGAGCCTGGCAGACTATAAAACTGGGCATCGAAGGCGAAGACTACCCCGAAGTTATGGATGGACTTGACTATCTGATCAAAGTTAACAGTTCTCAGGAAGTGCCTCAGGCCGAAGAGGTTGTAGTCATTGGTGGGGGAAACGTGGCTATTGACTGTGCACGTTCCGCTTTGCGAAAGGGAGCGAAAAAGGTTTCTGTTTACTATAGGCGTTCCCGAGAAGAAATGCCGGCAAGAGCGGAGGAAGTAGAAGAAGCCCTGGAAGAGGGGGTTGAATTTTATTTTTGCGCGGCACCTAAGAGGTTTATAAAGCGAAATGGAAGAGTAATTCTGGAGTTCAACGCGGTTCGCTTATGTGCTCCTGATGCTTCAGGAAGAAGGAAGCCAGAAATCGTGCCTGATGTGGTTTACGAAGTGGAAGCAGACCTTTTCCTGGTGGCAATAGGTCAGCGGGTGCGGATACCCGAAGGGAAATTAGAGCTTACCGGTTGGGGAACTATTAAGGTTAATGAGGAAATGCAGACTTCTTTCAAGGGTGTTTTTGCTGGAGGAGATGCAGTGCTCGGTCCGGCTACGCTGGTTGAGGCCATTGCTCATGGAAAAAGAGCTGCTCGGGCTATTGATGCTTATCTTCAGGGAAAAGAAATTCGAGATTTTGAAAAACGTAAGGCTCCTATTAACATACCCTGGCAGGAACCCAAGAAGCTTCGAGTTGGCTTAAAAAAACTGGATCCCCGGGAAAGGGTTTTAGGGTTTTATGAGGTGGTCAGAGGTTATACTGAAGAGGAAGCAAAGGAAGAAGCTCGACGTTGTCTTTCCTGTGGTGGCTGTTCGGAGTGTATGCAATGTGTTTCCGCCTGTCAGAGAGAGGCCATTTTGCATCAGGATTCTGAGGAGATCCTGGAGATCGCGGTTGGCGCGGTTATCTTTGCCAGCGGAACTTCAGTTATTGACCCTGCCCAAAAATATAGGGAGTTTGGATATCGGAAGTTTGCTAATGTGATTACCAGTTTGGATTTTGAACGAATATTAAGTGCTTCTGGTCCCACTCAGGGCAAAGTGGTTCGCCCTTCAGATGACAAAGTGCCCCGCAAAATCGCTTTTGTACAGTGTGTAGGATCCAGAGATGTAAAGCGCGGCAAGCCTTATTGTTCTGCTGTTTGCTGTATGTATGCCATCAAAGAGGCTCTGGTGGCCAGGGAACACTTGCTTATTGAAGAAAGGGAGGAAGCGCTATGTGAGTGTGGAATAGACACTGTTGCCCATAGCTTTGGAAAAGACCCTGGTGCTGAGGGTTCGCAGCTGGATGTAGCTATTTTTATGATTGACATGCGTTCACCGGGAAAAGATTTTGAACGTTACTTTGAACGCGCCAAAGAAGAGGGTATTCGCTTTATAAGGAGCAAAGTGGGTAAAATAGAAGAACTGGACAATGGGGATTTGAGGGTTTACTTTGTTGATGAAAGTGGTTGCTCCCGGGAAGAGATTTTTGATTTGGTGATTCTTTCGGTGGGCTTTGAGGTCTCTTCTTATAATCGAGAAATGTTTGCTAAAGCAGGAGTAGCCCTGCAGGACAATGGATTTCCTTACACCGATGCACTTGACAAAACTTTGACTATGCAGGATGGTGTTTTTGTCTGTGGCACAGCTTCGGGACCCAAGGATATACCGGAAACAGTTGTTGAGGCCAGCGCAGCAAGTTGCAATGTTTCTTCCTTATTGGATGAGGCGCGTTTTTCAGAAATTACTTACAAGCAGTATCCTCCAGAGCGTAATGTAGAAATTGAGCCTTTAAAAATAGGTGTTTTTGTATGTCATTGCGGAATTAACATTGGGGGAGTAGTAAATGTAAAAGAAGTTGTTGACTGGGTTAAGGATTTGCCTGGAGTGATTTATGCTGAGGAAAATTTGTATACTTGCTCTCAGGATACTCAAGAACGAATTAAGCAGAAGATCGTGGAGTTAGGAATTAACCGGGTGGTGGTGGCTTCCTGTTCTCCAAGGACACATGAACCTCTTTTTAGAGAAACCCTGCGCGAGGCAGGTCTTAATCCCTATCTTTTTGAGATGGCCAACATTCGGGATCAGTGTTCCTGGGTGCATCAACGAACACCTCAGATGGCCACTGAGAAAGCTAAGGAACTAGTTTCCATGGCAATTGCAAAAGTTTCTCTTAAGCGCCCCCTACAGCCAGCTTTCCTTTCAGTTGAAAAATCGGTTTTGATAATAGGCGGTGGCTTGAGCGGGATGACTGCGGCCCTGGAAGCTCGCAAACAGGGAGTCAAAGTTTTTCTGGTGGAGAAGGAACCTGAGCTGGGTGGTTATGCTTCTAAATTTGAGTGCTGGTTTACGCCTTTTGGAGAGGATATCACCGATAGAATTAATGAGTTGAAGAGCAAGATTTTGGAAGACCCTGGTATAGAGGTGTTTCTCAATTCTCGCGTTTCAGAAATTAATGGATTTGTAGGCAATTTCGAGTCGGTTATTTGTATTGGGGATGAGAAGAAAAAATTGAAGCACGGAGCCTTAATTGTTGCTACTGGAGGCATAGAGTATCTCCCTCAGAAGGGAGAGTTTGGTTATGGTCTGGACCCGAGAATTGTGACTCAGTCCGAGCTCGAACATAGCTTCGAGAAGGTACCTTCTTTCAAACGGGTGGTAATGATTCAATGTGTGGGTTCCAGAAACGATGACCATCCCTGGTGTAGTAGGACTTGTTGTTCGAGAACTATACGCAATGCCCTGAGGCTAAAGGAAATAAACCCTGAAATTGAAGTTTTTGTCCTTTATAGAGACATTCGAACTTTTGGTTTCTTGGAAGAGCTGTATCGTAAGGCTCGTGAGAAGGGCATTATTTTTGTGCGTTTTGAGGACAATAAACCTCCCCAGGTTGCCATAGATGATCAGGAAAAGATAATTGTAAGAGTATTTCTCTCTTCTTTGGGGGAAGAGGTTCTTTTTTCTCCAGACCTAGTGGTCCTTTCCACCGGCATCATGCCCCAAGATGGAAATCGAGAACTTGCCAAAAAGCTTAAAGTTCCTTTGAATCAGGATGGTTTCTTCCTGGAGGCTCATGTTAAATTGCGACCAGTAGATTTTGCTACTGACGGTATTTTTGTTTGTGGTCTTGCTCATAGTCCAAAATTTGCCCATGAATGTGTGTTGCAGGCTAAGGCAGCTGTTTCTCGCATGATGACCGTGCTCAGCAAGGAAAAAATCACCGCAGAGGCCGAAGTAGCTATTGTGGATGAGCAAAAATGCACTGGTTGTGGAGATTGCGAGAGGCTGTGCCAGTTTGGAGCTGTGAAAGTGAATTCGGAAAGAAAAATTGCTGAAGTTAACTCGGCTCTTTGCAAGGGATGTGGTTTATGCAGTGCTTCCTGCAAAAGTGGCGCTATTAAAGTCCAAGGTTTCGCTCCTGAACAGATTATGGCGGAGGTGGAATATCTTTTATGAGTGAAGAATGGGAACCTAAAATAGTGGCCTTTCTTTGTCACTGGTGCAGCTACGCAGGTGCTGACCTGGCGGGAGTTAGTCGTCTCCAGTATCCTCCAAACATCAGAGTTATCAGAGTTCCCTGTTCGGGAGCAGTTAATCCTCTTTACATTCTTAAAGCTTTACGGGAAGGAGCGGATGGAGTGCTGGTTTCGGGTTGCCATCCGGGGGACTGTCACTATATTGGGGGCAATTATTTTGCGCGCAGAAAATTTCTGGTTTTGAAGGAAATACTCAAATGGGTTGGTGTTGAAGAGGAGAGAGTGCAGTTTTCGTGGGTTTCAGCTTCTGAAGGCCAAAAATTTTCTAAGGTAGTGGAGAAAGTAGTTGAAGGAGTCAAAAGGGTTGGTCCTGCATCCAGGCTGGTAAAGGAGTTTTGAGTCATGTTTTCTGGGGAACTGCGAGAAATTGCCAGAAAGTTGCTTTTGGAGAAAGAAGTGGACATTATTATCGGTTACCAGTGGGGTTCTCTTCCTTTCCGAACTTCGCCTTTATTTATTGAAGAACCTCGGGATGTTGAAAAGATGATCTTTAATCCGCTATGTTCAGTTAATCTTTCCAGGTACCTTCAGCGCTATAGAAATAGCGGTAAAAAACTGGGTATCGTTGCTAAGGGATGCGACGCGCGATCGTTGGTAGTTCTTCTTCTTGAGGGACAATTTGAGCGTGAACATCTTAAAATAATCGGTGTGCCATGCAAGGGCGTCTTGAACTGGAAGAAAATTCGGGATTCCTTTGAGACCTTTCCTCGGGATGTGGTTTTCTGGGGGGAAGATTTTTTTGTTGTCAACGGAAAGAAGTATCATTATCGGGATTTTATGGAGAACACCTGCCTCCGCTGTAAATATCCCAACCCCCCTCTCTATGACTTTTTGGTTGGAGAACCCCTCGAAGAGAGTAATTGGGAAAAGTTTGGTCTGGACTATGTCCAGGATATGGATTCGAAAACCGCCGAGGAACGTTTTGAAGAGCTTTACAGGGAGCTCAGTTCCTGTATTCGCTGTTATGCCTGCCGCGAGGCATGTCCTCTCTGTTACTGTAAAGAGTGTTTTGTGGAAAGTACCCGTCCTCGCTGGACAACTCCCTGTCCAACTTTCTCGGACAACTTTGTTTTTCATATAGGTCGCGCCATGCATCTTGCTGGGCGCTGTGTAGAATGTGGAGCTTGTGAGCGGTCTTGCCCGGTGGGGATCCCCATTGCACTTTTAACTATTAAAATAGAAAACATTGTTAAGGAACATTTTGGGTTTGAAGCAGGACTGAGTCTTGAAGAAGAAGCTCCTTTGCTTACCTACAGGGAAAATGACCCTGACGAATTTATAAAGTGAGAGGTTAGGGATAATGAAAAAGGGTTACTGGGAGAAGGAAAGATTTAGAGAGTGGGTTGCTGCTGAAAAGGGTAGGATCTGGCTTACAGAGAGACTGAAGAATAAATATCCTGACCTTTTTATAGATCTGGACAGAGAGTTGCGAACTGTGAAAGAAGCTTTCTATCCCCAGTGGCGTAAGGTTTGTCGCTTCTTGTGGGATAAAAAAAGGTGGTTGGTGGAAGACTTACCGGACGAGAAGAAGCCGGTGCCTTCTCTTGTTTTTGCTTTGCCCTGTGAGGCAAGGGCGGTTCTGGATGTTTTAGATAAGATTTTTATTAAGAAAGAGCCCTCGGATGGTTTTTACCTTTCGCGTCGTGCCTCCTCCTTAGTAGTGATTGTAGCTTGTCTTTTTCCTGAAGAGGTCTGTTTCTGCAATTGGGTGGGTGGCGGGCCTTTTTGGCATACTGATAATTCTCCCTTCCTGGTACCCTTGGAAAAAGGGTTGTATCTGGAAGATCCTGTTGGTGTTTTTCCGCCAACTTATGAAGAAGCAAGTGTTGAGCTTAACGAAAAAGTTGAAAAACTAAAGGAACAGGCTGAACTCTCTCTGGGAGAGCCATTTACTATAGACAGAGATTTTCCAAAAAAGCTTTATGATAATTTCTACAGTGAAAGCTGGGAGAAACTTGCTCAAAAGTGTCTTAATTGCGGAGCATGCACCTTTTTGTGCCCTACCTGTTACTGTTTTGATCTTGTGGTGGATGGGGCTTTGAGGGGTTATCAGCTTTGCACCTGGGATAGCTGTATGTTTGCCAAATTCACTCTCCATGCTTCAGGTCATAACCCGCGCCCCGGCTATACAGAGAGAGTCCGTCAGAGGGTTCTTCATAAGTTTTCCTATTTCCCGATGCGCGAAGGTAGCTTTGGATGTGTTGGTTGTGGAGCTTGTATAACTGCCTGTCCGGTTAACTGGGACATTAGGGAAGTGATAAAAGAGATGTTCCAAGAGGTGGGTGACAAAAAAGGTGAGTGAAGCTAAAAATATTTATCTTCCCCGGCTTTGTGTTATAAAAGAAGTGATTCCAGAAACCCCCGATATAAAAACTTTTCGGGTGGAAATTCCTGATGATTTTCACTTTGATTATATTCCGGGTCAGTTTGCAGAAGTTTTCCTTCCCGGCAAGGGAGAAGCTCCTTTCTCGATAGCTTCTTCGCCCACTCAAAGAGGGATTATCGAGTTTAGTATCAAAAGGGTAGGATTAGTTACTGAAGCTATTCACCAGCAGGTTCCAGGAAGTCAGATAGGTATTCGAGGTCCTTATGGAAATGGCTTTCCCCTTAAAGAGCTGGAAGGAAAGGATCTGCTTTTTGTTGGAGGTGGTATCGGCCTGGCTCCTTTGCGATCGCTCATCAACTATGTTCTTGACTCAGACCATCGTCCTCACTTCGGAAGGGTTATCATTCTTTATGGAGCCAGGACCCCTCAAGATTTGGTTTTTAAGTGGGAACTCGAAAGGTGGTCAAAAAGAGATGATGTGGAAGTTTTGATTACTGTGGATAAGGGAGACCATACCTGGAGCGGCAAGGTGGGCTTGGTACCCCAGGTGCTAAAAGAGTGTATTGCAATAGATGATAGCGAGCCACCCACTTCCATTGTTTGCGGACCACCAATTATGATCAAATTCACTATTAAGGCGTTGCTTGAGATGGGTTGTTGTCCTCACGACATCATCACCACTTTGGAGATGAGAATGAAATGTGGCCTGGGAAAGTGTGGTCGTTGTAATATTGGTCCTTATTACGTATGTAAAGATGGCCCGGTTTTTAGATATGACCTTCTCAGCACACTGCCAGAGGAATACTGAGGTCAAGCTATGTTGTATCAGCAAGCTCTACGTTACCTGTATGGTTTGATTAACTATGAGAAAGTCGGCTTTTCCTATTCTGATTTAAAACTCGAGCGCATGCAGGAGTTGATGGATCGTCTGGGGAACCCTCATTGCAAGGTACCAACTATCCTGATTGCTGGAACGAAAGGCAAAGGTTCTACCTCCTACTTTCTGCACAGGTTATTTTCAGCCTATGGCTTTAGTTGTGGTCTTTATTCCAAACCCCATCTTGTGACCTATCGGGAGCGTATAAGAGTTAACGATACCTTTATTGGTGAGGATGAGTTAGGATTGCTGATAAATCGCATTCAGCCCATTGTTGAGGAAATGGGTCGCAGATCTCCTTTGGGCAAACCCACTTATTTTGAGGTTTCAGTAGCTCTTGCTTTTCTTTACTTTCTCGAAAGAAAGGTTGATTTAGCTGTTTTTGAAGTTGGTTTGGGTGGGCGTCTTGATGCCACCAATGTGTCTTGCCCGAGCTTAACTGCTATAACCCCAATTAGTATGGATCATATGGATGTTTTGGGAAATTCCGTAAAGGAGATTGCCAGAGAAAAAGCCGGCATTATTCGCCCTGGAGTAACTACTGTGTTGGCTCTGCAAAACCCAGAAGCCAGAAGAGTAGTCCTGGAGGTTGCATATTTGCGAAACTCTCCGGTGGTCCAGTTTGAGAAAGAGTGTCTCTTTGAGATTTTATCAAGAAGTTCCTCGGGTTCCCGGTTATGGTGGGAGGTAAAGGATTGGGGAAAAGGGGAGTCTTTGCTTCCTGTGCTGGGTGACCATCAGGTTTCTAATTTTTTGACGGCTCTGCTTATATTGCGGGAATGGGGTCTGGGTTTTCGAAGAGATGCGGTGGAAAGTGCACTTTCAGGAGTGAGCTGGCCGGGAAGAATCCAGATAATTTCGACTAACCCTTTGGTAGTTTTCGATGTGGCCCATAACCGCGATTCTTTTTTGGCTTTGCTTGACACTCTCCGCAGTTACCTGGGAATTGAAAAGAGTGTTTTTCTTCTAGGTTTTGTAAAGGGGAAAGACGTAGGTTCTATTGCAGAAGTTCTGGGTAGTTTTGCGGAGGCAATAGTTATTACCCAACCTTACACTCCTCGAGCTTTGGCGCCTGGTGATTTGATTTCCCTATTTGAAACAGTGGCTCCTGCTCTGGTTGTGAAAGACCCAGCAGTGGCTTACACTTTTGCAAGGGACCAGGCTGCAAAGAGAGGATTGCCCCTGGTTGTGGTTGGTTCTTTTTACCTGGCTCGGCTCTTTGGCGAAGAGATTAATCGGATTTTTAATATTAGTGAGGAGGTTGAATTATGCTGATTATCATCGGAGAACGTATCAATGCTACACGTAAGCCTATAAGGGAGGCTTTGGAAAGAAAAGATGTGCAGTTTTTTGTTGAGGAGGCCAAAAAACAGGAACAGGCAGGAGCGCACTTTATAGATGTTAATGCTGGTACCGATGCCACTTCAGAAATTGAAAACCTACCCTGGTTGGTAGAAATAATTCAGGATGAGGTGGAAGTGCCTCTCTGCTTTGACTCTGCTAATGAGAAAGCGTTAGAGAGAGCTTTAAAAGTTTATAAAAAGAAAGGGTTGATTATTAACTCTTTTACGGCTGAGGAAGAAAAGATAAAAGCACTGCTACCCCTTGCTAAAGAGTGGAATGCTTACATAGTTGGTCTGGCCATGGGTGAAGGGGGAATACCCCAGACTGGTGAGGAGCGCATGAAATTGGTAGATAAATTGCTGGAAGCTGTGCATCTCTATGGCATCCCTGAGGAACGGCTTTTTATCGATCCTCTGGTTATTCCCGTTGGCACTGATTCTACTCAGGGGAAACTTTTTCTGGAAACTTTAAAGAGTATTAAAGATAAGTTTCCTGAAGTGAAGACGGTTTGTGGTTTGTCCAATGTTTCTTTTGGTTTACCAAACAGGAGGCTTCTAAACAGAACTTTTGCAGTGCTTTGTCTTGCTTTTGGCCTGGATGCAGCAATTATAGACCCCTTGGATAAGGAATTGATGGCTTCCATTTATGCTACCGAAGTGCTTTTGGGAATTGATGAGTTTTGTATGGGGTATCTTAACGCTTTCAGAGAGGGCAAGCTTAACCTTTAAAAGGCAATTGTGTTATTATAAAAGTGAAATAAAAAGAAAGGCTTTTAGTGTGTTGCTTTATGCGTAGAATGTGGTTTTTTGCAATTTTAATGCTTGTGTTGGGTATGGTTTTCCCTCTGGCAAGAGCGAGTGAGTTGTCTCCTGCTTTGGGAGTGTTGGACTATGCGCTCTGCAGAGGACTTGACCAGGACGGGCTTCCTCTGGAGCGCGTTGAGCAGTTCTCCACGGAGGATGGAAAAATAATCTGTTGGGTTTTTCTGGAAGAAGTTTCAGGTGGTGAAACTCTGCGCTGGGAGTTTATTTCACCCGAAGGAACAGTTTTTGAAAGTATTTTGGTAATTGAAGAACCCAAAAAATATATAGGAGCGCAGGGTATACTGGATCTTCTGTCTAATGCCTCAAAAATTGTTCCCGGAGAGTGGAAAGTCAAGTTTTATGTAAATGACTGTTTTGTTTTTGAGACCAGGTTTACCTTAATTGAAAGCAATGTGTTGGGTAGCAAAGATATTGACGAAGCAATTCAGCGCACCCTTCTTCTTTTGGAAGATTTTGGGTACCAGGTTTTTAATATAGGTTTTTCAGAGGATAAGCAGGCTTTTGTTCAAATGCAAATGGTAAGCAAGAATCTCTCTCAAGCGGTGTGGAATCAAATCGGTTTCGGCTTTGAGTGCTTGCGCCGTCTTTTTCCGAAAGCTTCCTGGTTTCTGGTTCAACTCGTTATGGATGGAGAGTATGCCTTGAGTTTTCAGGTCAGAGCTCTTGATTTCTTGCTGTGGCGAGAAGGTAAATTAAGCGCAGACGAATTCTGGAAGAAAAAAGTAATTCGTTATGTTTATAATATAAGGGGAAAAAAAGAAATAGAGGATGTCTCTCAGTTTTTCTTTGAGAAATTTGGAGTGGTGTATTGATAAGTTATGCGCCGGGTTTTTAAAAAATTTGTTCCTGAAGATTTTCAATACCTGGCAAAGGTTTTTTCTAAACGGGGTACTTCGCACTTTTTAGATTTAGTTAAAGATGATTACCGGGTGCTGGATGTAGTTTTGGACGATGAAAATGTCTTTAAAAAGCTTGTCCTTGATGAACATCTTTTTTTGAAAGTAAGCCCTTATTTTTACTTTGAGCTTCTCCTGAGGCAAGCAATAAGGGACATTAAGCGGGAAAGCTACACCTTAGAGCGCATAGGATACAGGGAGCGAGTGCCTGTATTTGATGGCCCCAGAGTTATAGAAGCCGTTTCGAGAGAAGATATAAGAGATTATCTGGTTGAGCTTCTGGTTTCTTTTGTGAAGGTGAGCAACATTACCATCTACATTCGCAAGGGTCAGGGTATATATCTCAAAAGGTCCATAAGTGATATGGACTTTGATTTAATGCTTGAAATAGGCGAAAAAGCTGAGGAACCCTATCGCTTTATCTTTTTAAAGAGAGCTGGAGATATAGCGCTTTTTCTGAGTGGGGTTTTTCCGGAGCAATTGTTTGGTAGTCCTTTCCCTTTGCGCCGTAAGCCGTTTTTGCCTGTTTTAGTGAGTAGCGGCGAAGAGCTGGAAAGGAAGGGCAAGGAAGTTTATCGTCTTGCTGGACAAAGTAGGATTGCCCAGGAACACCAGCTGGATTCCACGCTCGACTTTCTTGCTAACCATTTTGAGGCAGTCAAAAAGCCTCTCAACGTCATGACCGACCGGTATCTTCACTTCAGGAAGTATGATATCTTTCGCCTTTTGCAAAACTGATCACAGCGACCATTTTCCACCTATTCGATTGAAAGCACTGGTTGGAAAGTTTGTGAACTGCAGTTTTACTTGCATTTCAGGAAAAACTTCAAGCACCTTAGGGAAGAGCCCCTGCAGGTAAGCAATGGTTATTCCATAGTTGGTAATGGGTACGTTTTCTCTTTTCGCAGTCAGTATGCGGTAATACATTTCCTTAGGGTTTAGCATGCAGGCTCCACAGTGAATTATCAACTGGTACTGGGAAAGGTTTTCTGGAAAACTCGCCCCAACATTTACATCAATTTTTAGCTCAAAACCCAGCTTTTGTCTGAGCCAACGCGGTATTTTTATTCTTCCAATATCATCAGGCATAGGATGATGGGTACAGGCTTCTGAAATCAAAACTTTATCTCCAGGCTTGAGTCTTTCGATAGCTTCTACTCCTTCTACAAAAGTCAAGAGATCTCCTTTGTAGCGAGCAAAAAGGATTGAAAAGCTGGTAAGAGGTATTCCTGAAGGCACTGCACCCGCTACCTTATGAAATACCTGGGAGTCAGTAACTACCATGCGAGGTGGTTTTTTCAGCCCTTGCAAGGTTTCGACCAGTTCTCTTTCCTTGGTGATTACAGCTATTGCTTCTGAATCAAGTAACTCTCGAATGGTCTGTACCTGGGGAAGGATTAGTCTGCCCTTGGGGGCTCCAAGATCTATAGGTACCACCAGCACCACTATGTCCCCAGTGGCCACTAGGTCTTTGATCAAAGGTTTTTCCTGGTAAGAACGTTGCAGTATGGATATCAAAGCTTTTTTCAGTTCTTCTATGCCTTCCCCAGTTCTGGCACTTACTCTGAAGGTAGGTATCTGGTGGTCAATCAAAATATTGGCATTAGCTTCCAGGTCGATTTTATTTTGCACCCCAATAACGGTTATACCGTTCTCTTTTAGAAGTTCAATTAGCTGTTTTTCGAAAGTAAAATCTGAAGCATAGTCCCATACTACGAGTGCCAGATCGCAACGTCTCAATATCTCCAGGGTCTTCTTTTTGCGGAGTTCCCCCAGGAAGCCCTCATCATCCAGGCCCGCTGTGTCGATAAGGGTTACTGGCCCAAAAGGGAGGAGTTCGACAGCCTTGAAAACGGGATCAGTGGTAGTTCCGGGTACTTCCGATACAATGGCTACCTCCTGCTGGGTGAGGGCGTTGATCAAAGAAGATTTGCCAGCGTTTCTCCTGCCAAAAATACCTATGTGGGGCCTTAGACCGCGTGGTGTTGTTTGCTTCAAGGTTTTTTCACCTCTACTTTCCCGAAACCTGGAATTCCGGGTCTTGAAATTTCTAAAGGATTTAAGATGTTTTTCAGCTCTTCCTCAGAAAAGATTTTCCGTTCGATCAGAAAATCTCTGAAATTTTTGCCTTCTCTAAAGCATTCCTGAACCAGCTCTGAAGTGCGCTCATGGCCCAGGTAGGGGACTATGCAGGTTGCTAAAGCGAAGCTTTTTTCGAGCAACTTGCTACAACGTTCCTGATTGACTTTTACTCCTCGTAGGCATTTTTCCGTAAAGGCGTTTATACTCAATTTGAGTTCTTCTACCATTTCCAGTATGTGATTGGCAATAAAAGGTCCAAGATGGTTCAACTCCAGTTGCCCACTAGAGCAGTAAAAAGCTATGGTCTGATCTTTGCCCATTATATCTATGGCGATTCCCTCTATATATTCGCACATAACAGGGTTGACTTTTCCAGGCATTATCGAGGATCCTTCCTGCAGGGGGGGTAAGTTGATTTCGTTAATACCGGCTCGTGGACCCATGGATAGAAGACGCAGGTCATTAACTATTTTACGCAAGTTAACGGCTAGTGAGCGCAAGAGGCCCGATACCTCGGAGAAAACATCCAGATTCTGGGTGTTTTCGAAAAGATTCATGGCTTTGGCCAGGGGTAGGCCAGTTATTTCATTCAAATAGACGATTGCTCTGGCAATGTATTCAGGGTGGGCATTCAGACCGGTTCCTACCGCAGTTCCACCGAGATTAACTTCTTTTATTCGCTCTCTGCTTTTCCAGAGTCTCCAGCGGTCACGGGCGATAGCTTCGGCAAAGGCACCAAATTCCATTCCCAGAGTAATGGGTACGGCATCCTGAAGCTCGGTTCGTCCCACTTTTAGTACTGAAGCAAACTCTTTTTCTTTTTGCTGGAGTGCTTCCTGGAGGTTGATTATTTCTTTTTCCAGCTCTTCAAGCTGCCAGAGCGTAGCTACCTTAACTGCAGTCATGAAAGTGTCGTTGGTGGATTGACTCAAGTTTACATTGTCAAAGGGGTTAACCACCTGATAATTCCCTTTGGCGTAGCCAAGTATTTCCAGAGCACGATTGGCCAGTATTTCGTTGATGTTCATGTTGAGAGAGGTTCCAGCTCCACCCTGAAAGATGGGCACGATAACTTCTTCGTTGAATCTGCCTTCCATACCTTCCTCACAGGCTTTCAATATGGCGTTGCCTACTCTTTCTTCAAGAAGACCTACTTCCATGTTGGCCTTGGTGCAGGACCATTTCACGGCAAAGTAGGCTTTGATCAGAGGGAAAGGAACCCTTTTTTGGAAAGGAAAGTTGTCTCTAGCTCTTTTGGAATGAATGCCCCAGTAAGCATTTTGAGGTATCGGCTCTTCTCCTAAAAGGTCCTTTTCTTTCCGAAAGATTTCTTTTTTCAAATTTTCAACCTCTTTTCTACTCGATGTTGTGTTTCTTTTTATTTTAAGAAAACCAGGCAAACTTCTTTTCATTTCAGGTCTGGCAGAAGGAAACGAAAATATTATAATAGTATTCAGGGGGGGAATAAATTGGAAGATAAAGTTCCTAAGGGAAGGTTGTTTCGTAATTATGTGGAGGAAAATTACGCTTTTGGTGAGTTTGCTCTTGTCAGAGTGCGTGGAGATAGGGCCGAGGTGGGTTTTGTCCTTGCCGAAGAAGATGTCTCTAAATGGCCAGAGCTTCAGCGCCAAACTCTGGATATGGCCAATTATTTAATGCGCAGAATTAAAGAAGAAGGACTTTCGGAGCTGGCAATTGCAGGAGTGGGCAAAGATTTGGATTTTTTTACCGTATCCATAGTGGTGGATCTGACAGGAATGAAGAAAGAAGAGATTTTCGCTCTGGCGAGAAAAGTGATGGATATATTGCAAGAAATCAATCCCTATTAGTTGGGGTGAGGGGGCAATTTGAATTTGAAAGGAGGCGTTTTGGATGGCTGAGAAGGTTGGATTTGTGACCATGGGTGAGAAAAAGGGGGTAACCAAAGATATTCCCGAGCTGGGCATTGGCATGCTGGGCTATGCTTTTATGGGTAAAGCGCATACCAATGCTTATAAGAAGTACTCTTATATTTTCTGGCCTCCAATTGCTTTCCCCCGGCTGGTTGCGATATGTGGGCGAAATGAGGAAGCAGTTAAAGAAGCGAAGATCCGCTATGGGTACGAAAAGTACTATACTGACTGGAGGGCGATGCTTCAAGATAGTGAAGTGCAAATCTTTGATAATAGTGGGCCTAACAATTTGCATGCTGAACCTTGTATTGAAGCTTTGAAACTGGGGAAACATGTTTTTTGTGAAAAGCCACTTGCTGCTACTGCTGAGGAAGCTCAAAAAATGTGGGAAGCGGCAAAAGCTTCTCCAGCTAAAGCGATGGTTTGTTTTAATTATCGTTTCGTTCCTGCCTTGCGTCTGGCCAAGGAACTGATAAAAGAGGGAAGGCTGGGAGAGATATACCATTTCCGTGCTCAGTATTTACAAGAGTGGATTATGGATCCCAATTTCCCAGCTGTATGGAGATTGCAAAGAGGAGTGTCTGGCTCTGGGGCTCTTGGAGACCTTGGTTCCCACATCATAGATCTGGCGCGTTTTCTGGTAGGAGAAATTGCTTCGGTAAGTGCTCTGACCCGTACTTTTATTAAAGAGCGCCCTTCTCTTGAGGATCCCCAGAAGAAGGTTTCTGTTGATGTGGATGATGCCTTTGTGGCTATCGTTGAATTTGAAGGGGGTGCCATTGGTACTCTGGAAGCTTCTCGATTTTGCGGTGGGCGCAAGAACTATCAGGTGATAGAAATCAACGGTTCTAAAGGAAGTTTGCGTTTTAACCTGGAGCGACTTAACGAACTTGAGGTGTATCTGGTTGATGAAGAACCAAGAGTTGTGCGCGGTTTCCACGACGTGCTGGTTACAGAAAGCTATCATCCTTTTTATGATAAATGGTGGCCTCATGGTCACATTATTGGTTGGGAACACACTTTTATACACGCCATAGCGCACTTCCTGGATGCTGTGGTAAATAACCGTTCTATTGCTCCCTATGGAGCTACTTTTGAAGATGGATACCGCTGTGCTCTGGTTTGTGATACTATTTTAAAATCCGCGGAAACTGGGAAGAAAGAGTTGATACAGTACTAGAGACCAAAAGGCACGGAGAAAACTCCGTGCCTTTTGAAGGAGGAGTAGTATGAAATATCGGGGTAAGGTAATAGTTACTTTAAAGGGTGGGGTTTTCGACCCCCAGGGAGTCACTATTAAGAACGCCTTACATTCACTTTCTTTTGAAAATGTAGAGGAAGTCAAGACAGGTAAGTTCTTTGAGGTCCTGTTTTGTGCTGAAAGCGATGCTGAGGCTGAGAAGCTTCTGAAAGAGATGTGTCGTCAACTTCTGGCTAATCCCATTATTGAGGACTTTTCTTTCTCTTTAGAAAAAATGCAGTAAGGAGCAGACTATGCGTTTTGGAGTTGTCGTTTTTCCTGGTTCTAACTGTGATCGAGATTGCTTTCATGTTTTAGGTGAGGTGTTAGGAGTAGAGACCGTATATCTTTGGCACGCAGAAAGGGATTTGAAAGATTGCGATTGTATTGTACTGCCGGGCGGGTTTAGCTATGGTGATTACTTGCGAGCTGGCGCCATAGCCGCTTACGCTCCTATAATGCTCAGCATTCGAGAGTTTGCTGAACAAGGAGGGCTGGTTCTGGGTATTTGCAATGGTTTTCAGATTCTCGTTGAGGCTGGCCTATTGCCTGGGGTACTTTTGCCCAACACCAGCGGTCATTTTATATGTCGCTGGGTTTATCTTAGGGTAGAGAATAATCGGACGCCCTTTACCAGAATGTACTCTCAGGGAGAGGTTGTTAGAATGCCAATTGCGCACCAGCAAGGTAATTTTTTTGTTCCCCATTCTATATTTGAAGAGTTGGAACAAAAAAATTTAATTGCATTCAGGTATTGTAATGCTCAGGGTGGAATCAGCTCAGATGCTAATCCTAACGGTTCTGTGGGAAATATCGCCGGGGTGATTTCGCCTTCGGGGAACGTGCTGGGTATGATGCCTCACCCCGAACGCTGTGCAGAATCAATTCTGGGTTCAGAAGACGGAAAGAAAGTTTTTCAATCTATTATTAGATGGTTGGAGGAGAAAAAGTGCAGCAAAGAAGCAGTAAAGAAATAGCCTTAAGTTTGGGTTTGCGGGAAGAAGACTATCGAAAAATTTTGGAAATTCTGGGAAGAGATCCAACCCCCACTGAGGTAGCAATGTTCTCTGTAGAATGGTCGGAACATTGTGGCTATACTCATTCCAGGAACTGGTTCAAATTTCTTCCCCGTCAGGGGAGGTTTCAGGCCCTGGTTGGAGAGGATGCAGGGGGAATAGTTTATGACGGGTTGGCCCTGGTTTTCAAGATGGAGAGCCACAATCATCCTTCCCAAGTAGAACCAAAACAGGGTGCAGCAACAGGTGTGGGAGGCATAATTCGTGATATCTTAGGAAGTGGTGCTCGCCCAATTGCGTGCCTGGATTCGCTACGTTTTGCTCCCCCTGATGAAAACCGTTCCAGGTACATTTTTCGGGGTGTGATAGACGGAATTGCCTTTTATGGGAATTGCGTTGGAGTGCCAACGGTTGCTGGAGAACTTTATTTTCATCCTTCTTTTCGAGGTAATTGTCTGGTAAATGTTATGTGTATTGGTCTGGTACCTGAAGGTGGTTTAATGCGGGCTGTGGCTAAGGGTGAAGGCAACGCCATAATCTATGTAGGTAACAAGACGGGAAGGGACGGCATTGGTGGTTGCAGTATTTTGGCTTCTCAGGAGTTTGCAGGTAATGAGGAGAAAAGGCCGAGTGTTCAGATTGGTGACCCTTTCAGCGAAAAGTGCCTTATTGAAGCCACTCTGGAGGCCATAAAGAGCGGTAGAGTAGTTGGGATAAAAGACATGGGTGCAGCAGGTCTTACCTGCTCCACAAGTGAAATAGCTGCAGCCGGTGACTCCGGGATGGAGGTAGATTTGGATCGAGTTCCAGTACGTGAAAAAGGCATGGAGGCCTGGGAGATTATGATGTCTGAGTCGCAGGAGCGTATGCTTCTTTGTGTTGAGAAGGGATACGAAGAAAGAATATGTGACATTTTCAGGAAATGGGGTCTTGAAGCAGAAGTTATTGGTCGAGTTGTTAACTCAGGAAGGGTTACTATACGTTACCGGGGAGAAGTTGTAGCTGATATTCCAGCCAAAGCTTTAACTACACCTCCTTCCTGTGTGCCTCCCTTCTACGAGCCTCCTTACTTTCAGGAAATCAATAGTTTTTCTTTTGAAGCACTACCCGTTCCTGAAGATTTTAATCAAACTTTTCTATCTCTCCTTGCTTCACCGAATTTATGTTCCCGTCGTTTCGTTTACGAACAATATGATCACATGGTCCAGACCAACACTGTAATCTACCCGGGTTCGGGAACTGTGGTGCTGCGGGTGAAGGGTAAAAGCTGGGGCATAGCAGTGACCACTGATTGCAATCCCCTTTATTGTTTCTTAAATCCTTACCAGGGTGCTCAAATGGCAGTTGCTGAAGCTGCGAGGAACCTGGTTTGTTGTGGGGCTATTCCTGCTGGCATTACTGATTGTTTGAATTTTGGTAATCCTGAGAAACCGGACCGCTACTGGCAATTTGTGGAAGCTGTGAAGGGCTTGAGTGAGGCTGCCGGGTATTTCGATGTTCCCGTAGTCAGTGGCAACGTCTCTTTTTATAACGAAAGTCTGGAGGGTTCAATTTATCCCACACCTACTGTTGGGATGATAGGCATTGTGGAAGATGTTTCCAGAGTTATCCCTTCGTGTTTCAGTAGGGAAAACTTACTGATTGTGTTGCTTGGCGAGTGTCGTGATGGCCTCGGTGGTAGCGAGTATTTGAGGGTAATTCATAATCTGGAGGTTGGTCCCCTTCCACATTTTGATATGAAGATGGAAAGAAAGCTTCAGGAAGTTTTAATCGAGCTTGTTAAAGAGAGGTGTCTTTGCTCGGCAACTGATGTTAGCGAGGGTGGTCTGGCTATGGCTCTTGCTGAAGCTTCCTTGAGTGCAGAAGTGGCGGTGGGATTCAATGTTGATATCAGTGATTGTGGCGATTTAAGGGAAGACGTAATACTATTTGGAGAAGCTGGAGGCAGGGCCGTAGTTACGATTAAAGAAGAAAACTTCCCGAAGCTTGAAAAAATTCTCCTTAGCAGAAGGTTCCCTTTCTGTGTTTTGGGAAAGAGCGGAGGGAGATATTTAATTTTTCGCAAGGGAGAAAAAGAGTTGATCAGAATTAGTACAGAAGTTGCCAAAAAACACTGGGAAGCAACTTTTTGAGTTTTTGGAAATTTCTTCAGAAAGACAGGAGGATTTCTTGGTGGGTTTAAAAGAGAGTTGCGGTGTTTTTGGAGTTTTTGGATTATCCAATGCTGCGGAAATAACTTATTTGGGGCTTTTCTCGCTCCAGCACCGTGGTCAGGAGAGTGCAGGTATTGTTGCTTCGGATGGGAAAAGCTTGCGAGAGAAAAAGGGCATGGGCCTGGTTAGCGAGGTTTTTCATTCTTCAGACTTTAAAGAGCTCAGGGGACATGTTGCCCTGGGTCATGTCCGTTATTCAACAACCGGTTCTTCTTCCATAAAAAATGCACAACCCTTTTTGGGAGATTGTCGCTTTGGAGAACTGGCTATAGCCCACAACGGCAATTTGACCAATGCTTTTTACCTCCGCAAGCAACTCACCCGTTTGGGGTCTGTTTTTCGTTCTTCCATGGATACCGAACTAATTTTGCATTTAATCGCTCGCAGCCAGTTTGATAATCTCGAAGACTCCGTTAAGGAAGCTTTGTGGCAGATGAGAGGTGCCTTTTCCCTGGGTATCATTGCCCCTTGCCGCCTGATAGCAATTAGGGATCCCTGGGGTTTTAGACCGCTTGCTTTAGGCAGGTTAAACGGGGGTTATGTAATAAGTTCGGAGACTTGTGCTTTTGATGTTCTGGGAGCTGAATTAATAAGGGAAATTGCTCCGGGTGAAATGGTGGTCATCGATGAAAATGGAGTTCGTTCTTTCTTTTATGCTTATTCTTCAAGAAAAGCTTTTTGTGTTTTTGAGCTGATATATTTTGCTCGTCCAGACAGCCTGGTTTTTGGAAACAGCGTTTATGAGGCGCGTAAGAGGATGGGTCAAAAGCTGGCTGCCAAGGAATTCATCACTGCCGATATGGTAATTCCCGTGCCTGATTCTGGGATGTGTGCAGCCCTGGGTTTTACTGAATTTTCTGGAATACCTATAGAACTGGGTTTTATCCGCAATCCTTATGTTGGTCGTACCTTTATCCGTCCCTGTCAGGACGAAAGAGAGCTGGCAATAGATATAAAATTGAACCCCCTCAGGGGTTTGTTGAAGGATAAGAGGGTGATAGTAATCGAAGATTCAATTGTAAGGGGGAATACTTCGAGAAGAAGAATAGCCACCTTGAAAAGAGCTGGAGTCAAAGAGGTTCACATGCGGGTTAGCTCTCCTCCTCACCGCTTTCCATGTTTTTACGGAGTGGATTTTCCCAGTTCTTCCGAGCTTGTTGCTTTTGGGAAAAGCGTTGAAGAGATAAGGCAATGTTTGGGTCTTGATAGCTTGCAGTATCTTGACATTGAGGACTTGAAAGAAATAGTTGGAGAATCAGGCAATAATTTCTGTTTTGCCTGTTTTAATGGTGATTACCCGGTGCAGACAGAGAAGGAATTTGCAAAAAACATCTTTGAAAGTATATAAATTTATTGCAGGAATAGATCTTTCCTGGAGCTTAAAGAAGGATTCATGGGTTGCTCTTGCTGAGTTAAGAGATTCTTTTTATAGGTTTTGTGGTATTTTTACTTTAAAAACCCTTGTGGATTTTGATTACTTCTTTGCTTCCTATCCTTCCTTGTTGATAGCTGTCGACGCTCCGTTGCGGATTCCTGATTCTTGTTCCAATCGGAGACCAGAGAGAGAGCTTCTCCCACTTTTAAAAAAAGTGGGATGGGGCATACTGCCCATTAATCGTTCTTTTGTCTTTAGCAAATTTCCCATGCTTTTTGAGTTCCAGGATCTTTTGGAGAAACATTGTTTTTGGGTGGTTCCTGCTCCGGGTTGCTCTAAGAAGCGTGTGGCTATAGAAGTTTTTGCGTCCCTGAGCGCTATATCCTTATGTGGTGAGGTGGAGGCTGTTCGCCAGAGGAGTGAGGTATTTTGGGAAAAACTGTTTCCACGCTTCAAGGAAGAAGCTGGTTCTTTGTTCGCTGGCAACTTGGAAGAAGT
Organism: uncultured Atribacterota bacterium; assembly: GCA_964570785.1. Classification (GTDB taxonomy): domain Bacteria; phylum Atribacterota; class Atribacteria; order Atribacterales; family Thermatribacteraceae; genus Thermatribacter. Next base: position 47,152 of record CAZMZG010000003.1, read on the forward strand.
CGTTCGTTCTTTACTTTTAGAAAGGCAAAAAAGCCGGGATGTGGTAGATGCACTTCTGTGTCTTTATACAGCCTGGGCTGCAGTGGTGTGTCCCGGACGAACCAGAGTTTTTGGAAATTCCAAGGAAGGATTTATTGTTGTTCCTTTATCAAGGTCTTCCCCAGCTTGGCTAATTCTTTAGCATGCGCTATGCATTCTTTTCGGGTATCTTCTTCAAATGAGCCTACTGCTACAGGACCATAGTGATTTCCTGAATGGGTTCCTTTTATGATCATTCCGTGAATTAGTAGTGCAGAGAGTATTGACCAGATGGTGGTTTCATTGCCTCCTGCTACATTGCCTGAGGAAGTGAATGCTCCCCCAATTTTGCCGTCCAGCTTTCCATGGAGGCGGACACTCTCATCAAGTATCTGTTTTATTTCTGCAGCCATGGTTCCGTAATAGGTTGGTGAACCTACTACAATTATTTGGTATTCAGGTAATCTATCTACTGAAAAATTTTTTGCTTCCACAAGGTCGGTTTCGATACCTTCTTCTTCAAGAGCTTTGCTTATGGTTTCGGCCATTTTCTGGGTTATTCCAGTCCTGGTATAGTATAGTACCAGTGCTTTCATTTTCACTACCCCCTCGCTCATTTTTTTGATTTCTAATTGATAATTTTATCACGATATTATTGTAATTGAGGCAAGGGTTTGGTAAAATCACGAAGGTTATCATGAGGTCGGGAGGCTAACTTAGATGGTTGTTAATGTTGTTGAGAGGATACGGGAGCTTGAGAAGAAGAAGGAGCAGGAAATCAGGGAAGCGGAAAGAGAAGCCACCAGGATTCTCCGGGAAGCAGATGTTAAGATCCGGGAGATAGGGGAAAAGCTTTTTCAAGAGACCCAGAAAGAGATAGAATCGATGAGAAAAAATAGAATGAAGGAAATTCAAAGGGAAGTGGCTCGTATACGGAAAGTTTATGAAGAGCAAGCGATGAGTTTTGAACGCCATTTTGCAGGTCGGCTTCCCGAAATGGTTGACTTTTTACTGGAGAAGGTGTGGGTAGAATATGGCTATCAGTGAAATGCGCCGGATGTACCTGATAGTGCATCAATCTTTTCGTGATGCCTGTTTGGATCTTCTGCAGGAGCTGGGTGTAGCTTCCCTGGAAGAAGAGACATCTTTGCCAGAAGATCTGATAACCAGGAGGAGCAGTGGTGATGGCAGTCTAAAGGAGCTGGAGAATTCCTTGATGGAAATTAACTTCTGTCTGGATTTCATCAATAAGTATTCTTCGAAACCTGCTTCTGGTTTGAGCAACTTTTTCCCTCAACCACTTGAGATTAAAGCGGAAGAATTTAAGGAATCACGTTTTGATCACGCTTCTCTGTATAAGGCCTGTCGTTCTATTGAAGAGCAAATACAATCTTTGCGATCCCGTCTTAATCGGTTACTTACGTTGCAGGAGTTCCTTTCTCGAATTGATAGAGTGACTGTTCCTCTTGAAGATGTAGGTTCTACACGTTACACTCAGAGTTTCTTGATAGAACTTTCTCCTGAGAAGAAAGAAACTTTGAAAAAAGAGCTTTCTGAAGTAAGCAACCTCTGGGAGATGGAAGTTTTTCCGGGAGAAGGAAAAAATTCGATAGCCTTTCTGGTTATTCACAAGGAGATTTCTGAAGCTTTGGAGAAGATAATGCAGGGCATGTCCCTTTCACTGCTGGTTCTTCCTCAAGCTTTTGAGGGAACTCCTGCTGAGGCCAAAAAACAGATTGAACAACGTATAGAGGCATTGTTTGTTCGGCAAAAGGAGTTGCTTCGCAAAGCCGCTCTTTATTCTAAGTTCGAGAGAGATTTAAAAATTGCTCATGACTATTACTTAACAGAGTTAGAACGTAGAGAAAAGGAATCAACTCTCCTGCAAACCAGCGAAACCGCCATTCTCAGTGGATGGGTTCGTAAATGCGATATTCCTCTTCTGGAAAAGGCTCTCAAGAGCAAAGGTCAGGAATGGGCTCTATTCTGTCGAGAACCTCATTCAGATGAAGATGTACCAGTCTTTATAGAAAACAACCGCTGGGTTCAGAATTTCGAAGTGCTAACCAGGTTGTATGGTCTTCCCAACTACCGGGAAATAGATCCCACACCCCTGGTTGCAGGCTTTTTCTTCCTCTTTTTTGGAATTTGCCTTGGTGATGTAATTTACGGACTGATACTTGCTCTTTTAGGTTTTTTGGGGGCTTCTACTTTGAAAGTTCCCGAGTCGACGAAGCAGTTTTTCAGAATGCTTGCCTGGGGTGGGGTAGCTTCTCTGGTTGTTGGCGTTTTAACAGGTTCCTGGTTGGGAGATCTTTTCGACTATTTGCCATCCACTCTCGCTGCTTTGAAGGTGTTGAAACAGAGGCTTACCCTGATTGACCCCATAAATAATCCCCTGCCTATGCTTGTTTTTTCCCTGTTGTTGGGGATAGTTCAGGTTCTGGTGGGAGTTATGGTGGGCTTTGTCAAAGAGTGGCGAAGAAAGAATTATGCCAAGGCAGTGATGGATGAACTGGGATGGTTTGTATTTATCTCTTCGATAGTCGTATATTTGGTGGTTTTTTCAGTTTCTTCCTCTTATGTTTCCCTGGTTTTACCAGTAGTAATTGGAGCGGCTTTTTTCCTGGTGGCAACCCAGGGAAGACACCAGAAGAATCCGATCATGAAAGTTCTTTCCGGCATATTAAGCCTTTATGGTTTGGTTTCTTATTTGGGTGATGTACTCTCTTATTCTCGACTTTTCGCACTGGGCCTTTCCACAACCATTATTGCAATCCTTGCTCGTACTCTTTCTACTCTTTTTGGGAGTTCTCCCTATATAGGTTGGTTGATAGGTCTAGTAATTGCGTTGATTTTCCACCTTTTCAACCTGGCTATGAGTGGTCTGGGGGCTTTCGTCCACTCGGCTAGGTTGCAATACGTGGAGTTTTTTACCAAGTTTTATGAAAATGGTGGCAAGGAATTTAAGCCTTTTGGATACAGGACCAAATACATAAAAATAATTTAAATTGGCTTGAGGGAGGTTTGGGATTCATGCTTGTAGACGGACTGGCATTTGCGCTGTTAGGTTCTGCTGTGGCCATAGGGTTGGCTGGTATAGGGTCTGCAGTAGGTGTGGGTATTGCCGGAGAAGTAGGTGCTGGAGTTATGACTGAAGATCCTGGCAAATTTGGACAAATCCTTTTGTTGCAAGCACTCCCAGGAACCCAGGGTATTTATGGTCTGTTAGCTGGATTTTGGGTACTCATTAAGCTGGGTCTCTTTGGTGGTTCGCCAGTTGCCATTGGTATTGCTCAGGGCATGCAAATTATGTTTGCCTGTCTTCCAATAGCCATTGTTGGTTTGCTTTCCGGTATATACCAGGGGAAAACCTCGGCTGCCTGCATAGGTTTAATTGCCAGAAGACCCGAAGAGACTGGTAAGGCTATCATTTTGCCTGCTATGGTAGAAACCTATGCTGTGCTTTCACTTCTTGCTACCATACTTCTTCTTAACTCTATTCAGGTTTAGGGGCGTGCTTTTTTATGTCTGTGGAGGATATCCTTCGTAAAATAGAGGAAGAGGCAGATTCAAGGAAAAAGTCCATCATTGAAGGAGCATATCTTGAAGCGGAGCGCAAGATAGAAAGTGCCGAAAAGGAGATAAAAAAGAAAATGCAGGCGCTCCTTGAAGAGGCAAGGTCGAAGATCGAGCTTGAGGGTCAGCGCTATCTTGCCGAAGCTCGCTTGCAGGGTAAAACTCTGCTTAGTGAAGCTAAATATAAACTGTTAAAAGAATTGCGTGAGGGCTTGAAAAAGGCCTTTTTTGAAAAAATTGAAGAGGTGTATTCTCAGTGGTGTAAAAAGCTTTTGCTTGAGAATGTCCAGCAGGGTGACGAGATTTTTATGGCACCCGAAGAGCTTGAGCGGCTTGGCAATGACTTTGTTAAGGAACTGAGCGATGAGAGTTCGCTGAAGCTTGGTTTTGGAGGTAGGGCAGAAAAAATAGAAAGAGGCTTTTTGATTCGACGTGGAGGTTGTTTTATAAATTTAAGCTTTGAGGCTATTGTCGAAGACTTTTTGCGTCGAAATGAACAACTGGTTTCTCAGTTGCTTGCTCAGGGTGTTGCTCAATGAAAACTTTTCTTCAAGTGCGTCCTGAAAGAAGCAGTAAATACGGTTATTTAATAGGTAGAGTTCGGGTTCTGGAGAAGAGCCTTTTAAGCGAAAAGATACTGGAGTCCATGCTTAAAGCGGAATCTCTGGAACAGGCAATTAGGGTGGTTCAAGAGATTCCTTATCTTGGAGAAAAATTTCAGGCTTTGGAGTATAGACTGGAAGATCTCAACAGAACACTTAATGAACATCACTTCTGGGTAGTGAACGAAATAGCTTCTCACAAACTTGGCGAGAGCCTGGCGCAGTTTTTCACAATGCAATTCAACTTTTTGAGTTTAAAGCTGCAACTTAAAGCTTTCTTGGCTAAGAAAAATATAGAAAAGCCTCTAATGGGTACACTACAATGGTCAAGGATTCTGCGTTTTATAAATGGCGAGGCAGGAGAGTTTGTTCCAGAGCCTTACCGTTCAGCCATTCAGGAAGCAATGGCTCTCTATGAAGAATATTCTAACATTCAGGCTGTTGAGCTGGTCATGGATAGGTTTTACTTAGCAGAGCTGCTGAAGTTTTATAGTGAGTCCAGCAACAAAGTTATTCGTAACTGGTATTTGGCTTACGTGGTTTTGAGCTTACTACAAGTTGCTCTAAGGTTGCGTCTTCAGCAGAGGAAGCTTGATTTTGCGATGAATATTTTTCTGGAGAATTCCTTTCTAAAATCCTCTGATTTTAAGGTTTTGGTTACCGGTTCTCCCGAAAAAGTTCCGGAGGTCTTCGGTTCTTTGGGTTTGGCGTTTCTTTTACCCGAAGAAGATTCATATCGTGATGATCCAGCTTTTTTGGCAGACATGGAAAGAAACATAGATAACTATCTTTTGGAACATTTAAAGCCCTATCGCATTGTTTCTACTGGTCCTGAGCCCATTTTCGGGTTTCTCTTTGCCAAGGCCTTAGACATCAAGAATTTACGCATTGTTTTGCAGGGTAAGTATTTTGGGTTACCCGAGAATGTTTTACGCCGGAAAATTCGGGAGTGTTACTATGAGTAAGATAAAGCTTGCTTTTGTGGGTGGAGAGGAAAATACCCTTTGTTTTCGAGGTATGGGTTTTGATGTTTTCGTGGTTAAGGAAAATTTGGAATTGCGGGAAATGCTCCAGGAGATAAGGAGTGCCAATTATGCTATTATTTTTACCGAATGGCGTTTTTATCCAGCATTGAAGGCTTTTTTTGAGGATTTACGCTCTGAGGCATTGCCGGTGATTTGCCCTATTCCTACCAGAAGGGCTGAAATTGGCAAGGGTGCAGATACTATTAAGAAGCTAGTAGAACTTGCTATTGGAAGCAAAATATTGCTTCAGGGAGAGGAATGATGATGGAGTTGAAAGATCAGAGAGCGGGGCGTGTATTTAGTGTCAATGGTCCGGTGGTGATTGCCGAAGACCTTTATGGAGCCAAAATGTATGATATGGTTAAAGTTGGTGAAAAAGGCCTTTTTGGAGAGATTATAGGGGTTGAAGGTAATAAGGTAACCATTCAGGTTTACGAGGAAACCGCAGGTATCAGACCTGCGGAACCAGTGGTGAGTACTTATGAACCGCTGAGCGTTGAGCTTGGCCCAGGCCTCGTAGGGTGTATTTTCGATGGAACACAACGCCCTCTGGAGTTGATAAGGGAAAGTTCAGGAGACTTTATTGCTCGGGGTGTAGAGCTTCCTGCTCTCAGGCGTGACAAGAAGTGGGAGTTTAAACCACTGGTTAAAGAAGGCAGTGAAGTGGAGCCTGGAGACATTCTTGGAGAAGTGCAGGAGACGACGACCATTAAGCATCGTATTATGGTGCCTCCTGGTATTGGGGGTAGAATTGTGGAAATAAAAGAAGGAGCATTTACTGTTGAGGAGGTTATAGCAGTTGTAGAGGATAAAGAGGGCAGGAACCAGGAAATTAAAATGTTACAGAAGTGGCCGGTCAGAACTCCTCGTCCTTATCGTAGGAAACTGCCCCTTAGTGAACCTTTGTTGACTGGCCAGAGAGTTATAGACACTTTCTTCCCAATTGCTAAGGGTGGAGTGGCCTGTATTCCAGGGCCCTTTGGTAGCGGTAAAACGGTGGTACAGCATCAGCTTGCCAAGTGGTCTAACGCTGATCTGGTCGTTTTTATAGGTTGCGGTGAACGGGGTAACGAAATGACAGACGTTTTGATGGAGTTTCCCGAGCTTATTGACCCCTATACTGGCGAGCCCCTTATGAAAAGGACAGTTTTGATAGCCAACACTTCCAACATGCCAGTTGCAGCTCGCGAGGCTTCGGTTTATACAGGCATAACCATTGCTGAATACTATAGAGATATGGGTTACAGTGTTGCCCTGATGGCTGATTCTACTTCGCGCTGGGCCGAAGCAATGCGCGAAATATCCGGTCGTCTTGAGGAAATGCCTGGTGAAGAGGGTTTCCCAGCCTATTTGGGCACGAGAATTGCCAGCTTTTACGAACGGGCAGGTAAAGTCCAGTGTCTGGGGAGTGAGGGACGTTCAGGTTCTCTAAGCGTTATAGGTGCAGTCTCTCCTCCAGGAGGTGATCTTTCCGAACCGGTTACCCAGAACACTTTACGAGTGGTGCAGGTTTTCTGGGGACTTGAGGATCGTTTAGCATACCGTCGACATTTCCCTGCCATCAACTGGTTAATCAGTTATTCGCTTTATTTGCAGCACCTTGAGGAGTACTGTAAAAAGGAAGTAGCTGCTGATTTTTCGAGTAAGCGTGCTGAAGCGATGCGAATTCTGCAGCAAGAAGCTGAGCTGGAAGAAGTTGTACGTCTGGTTGGTGTTGAGTCGCTTTCTTCACGAGAAAGGTTTGTTCTTGAAATAGCGCGCTCTATCCGTGAAGATTTTCTCCAGCAGAATGCTTTTCAGGAAATTGATACCTATACTTCCTTGAAAAAACAGTATCTCATGTTGAGCGCTATTCTGATTTATTATCGGGAAGGGATGCAGGCCATTGAGCGGGGGTTATCATTGAAAGAGTTGCTGACTATCCCGGCTCGGGAAAAAATTGGGAGGATGAAGTATATTCCTGAAGAGGAGCTGGAAAAGATAGAGCGGCTTGCTGAGGAAATTCGGAGTCAGATTCAAGAAAAACTGCAGGGTGAGGTTGAAAGCAATGTATAAGGAATTTACCTCTGTTTCCGAGATTCATGGACCCTTGCTGGTAGTTGAAGAAGTTCAGGATGCCCGTTACATGGAGATTGTGGAGATAGAGCTTCAGGATGGCTCTATTAAGAGAGGGCAAGTTTTAATGACCAGCGCGGGCAGAGCGCTTGTGCAGGTTTTTGAAGGAACGGAAGGTATTGGTGTTGGTCAGACCAAGGTGCGTTTTCTGGGAAGAATTATGGAGTTACCAGTTTCTGAGGATATCTTGGGTAGAATCTTCAGCGGTTCTGGTGTCCCCATAGATGGAGGGCCTCCCGTTGTTCCTGATGCCCGGATGGACATTAACGGTAACCCCATCAATCCGGTGGCACGTGATTATCCCGTTGATTTTATTCAAACTGGTATTTCTGCAATTGATGGTCTTAATACTCTGGTTAGGGGACAAAAACTACCCATATTTTCTGGATCGGGACTTCCTCACGCCCGTCTTGCAGCACAGATAGCTCGACAGTCCAGAGTACTGGGAGAAGAAGAAAAGTTTGCTGTAGTGTTTGGTGCTTTAGGTATTACCTTTGAAGAGGCTAATTATTTCATATCTGAGCTAAGGAACACGGGGGCTATAGAGCGCTCAATTCTTTTTGTAAACCTGGCTAACGACCCTGCCATAGAAAGAATAATCACTCCTCGAATGGCTCTTACTGCTGCTGAGTTTTTGGCCTTTGAGATGGATATGCAAGTTCTGGTTGTTCTGACCGACATGACTAACTATTGTGAAGCGTTGCGTGAGGTTTCAGCAGCACGAAGAGAAGTGCCTGGTCGTAGAGGTTATCCAGGCTATCTTTATACTGACCTTGCTACTATGTACGAGCGGGCTGGGAGAATAAGAGGTAAGAGGGGCTCTATTACTCAAATTCCGATTTTGACCATGCCTGAGGACGATAAAACTCATCCCATACCTGACCTTACTGGATACATTACTGAAGGACAAATCATTCTCAGTAGGCAACTCCATCGCAGAGGTATTTATCCACCAATTGATGTTTTGCCTTCTCTCTCTCGTTTAAGAGATAAAGGTATTGGTTCTGGTAAAACTCGGGAAGACCACGCGGATGTGGCTAATCAGCTGTTTGCTGCTTATGCGAGAGGCAGGGAAGCTGCGGAACTGGCAGCAATCCTTGGGGAGAGTTCGCTTACGGATCTAGACCGCTTGTATATGAAGTTTGCAGATGCTTTTGAAGATAGGTTTGTTCGACAGGGAGAATACGAAAACAGAAGCATAGAGCAAACTCTTGAAATTGGATGGAATCTGCTTCGGATGCTCCCAAGGGAAGAGTTGAAACGTATTAGAGATGCCTATCTTGATAGATTTTATGGAAAGAAAGCTTCTGAAGGTGAGGGTGCGTAGTCGATGCGTTTAAATGTAAATCCTAATCGCATGCAGCTGATGAAGTTGAGAAATAGGCTTTCCATGGCTCGCAGGGGTCATAAACTATTAAAGGACAAACTGGAAGCCTTGATTCAGGATTTTGTGAAAATACTCAGAGAAAACAGCACCCTTCGCCAGCAAATTGAAGCAGAAATCGTAAAAGCTTTTGAAGCTCAAAGCAAAGCTGCCTTAATGCTTCGCTCTGAAGATAAGGAATTAATTACTGTCTTCCCTCAACAGAGATTAGAATTGGAAATGGAAGTACGATTCATAACCGGAGTAAGGGTTCCACATTTTGAAGTACGTGTAGAGGGAGACCCTTACACTTATGGGGTTATTCACACTCCAGCAGAGGTTGATGAAGCTTTTAGTTCTTTCTTTAGGGTCTTGCCTTTGATGATTCGTCTTGCTGAAGCTGAGAAAGCCATTGAGCTTTTAGCTGTTGAGATAGAGAAAACTCGGAGGCGGGTTAACGCTTTGGAATACGTGCTGATTCCCAATTTAGAAGAGACAATAAAATATATAACCCTTAAACTTGACGAGCTGGCCCGTTCCTCCCTGACCAGCATCATGAGGATAAAAGGGTCGTTGCGTTAATTGCGCATAGCGTTACTTGCTGATGTTCATGGGAACTTAGATGCCCTGCAGGCTATAGCTGGATTTCTTAAGGATATTGATTCTCTGTATGTTTTGGGAGATGTTATTGGTTATGGTCCGCAGCCCGCTGAGTGTCTAAGCTGGCTTAAGGAAAGAAGAGCAAAAATCCTGATGGGCAACCACGAAGCTGCATGCGTAGGCATTATCCCCCTGGAGTGGTTTAATCCTGTCGCCCACGAAGCCCTGGCCTGGACCAGAAAAGTTCTTCCTGCTAAGGATCTGAGGTTTATTCAGTCCCTTCCGCTCCGCGAAGTTTTGGCAGAGGGAATTCTGGGAGTTCATGGTACCCTTAGTAATCCCCTCGAGGAATACCTCACTGATTACAGGCAGGCGCTAAGAGATTTGAAGCATTTTTCTTTTAAGGTCTGTCTTTTTGCTCACACTCATGTTGCTGAGGGATATGTTTGGGATGAGGAGCAGAAAGCAATCCGCAAATTTTCTATGAAAGAGGGAGGAGAACTTCTTTTAGAAGAAGGCAAAAGATATCTTGTGAATTGTGGTAGTGTAGGACAACCGCGTGATGGCGATTCCAGGGCTTGTTTTTCAATATTTGATACCTATGAAAAAAAGATTTATGTGAAGCGAGTACATTATCCCATCGAGGAAACAGCTTCAAAAATTTTGAAAGCCGGTCTTCCTGCTGTTCTTGCCATGCGTCTTTTCCAGGGAAGATAGATATATAGGTATTAGATATAGACCCCATCAGCTTCCTAAAAATTTTGAAAAATTTGTTGACACTAATTGACAAATCTTCTATAATAGGCCCTTGCTTGTTCTGGTGCTTTGAAAAATGGAGAGTGTTGGTGTTTTCTTCTTTAAGAAATTCCATTTGGTTCTTATTATTTCGATCTTGCATGACATATGCCCGATTTAAGCCTAATCCCTCAAAGGTGGTGTAGTGGGTGAGCACAAGATATATTGAAAGGCAAAGCTTTGCCAAACTTACCTCTTCTTTCCCTTTGCCTGACTTTGTGGAGATTCAGAAAGAATCTTTCCGGTGGTTTTTGCAGAAAGATGTACCCCCAGAGCAAAGGAAGAAACAGGGTTTGCATGAGGTTTTTATGGAGGTTTTCCCGGTCCAGGATTTTACTGGTAACTTGGTTCTTGAATACTTGGGTTACCGCGTGGAAGAGCCTCCTTATTCAGTTAGAGAGTGCAAGGAGCGGGGTAGGACTTACGCTTCTCCTCTATATGTGAGAATTCGCCTTATTGACCGCAGAACTGGTGAAATAAAAGAACAGGATGTTTATATGGGAGATCTTCCCATCATGACGGAGCGGGGGACTTTTGTTGTTAACGGTGCGGAAAGAGTTGTGGTGACCCAGTTGATACGTTCCCCAGGAATGTTTTTTTCTAAGGAAATAACCCAAACTGGCAAGGTAGAGTATGGCTTTAAAATCGTTCCCAACCGCGGTGCCTGGCTGGAATTTGGTGTTGACCCTGGAGACGTGATTTTTGTCAGAATCGATAAACGTAGGAAGATAAATGCAGTAACCCTGGTGCGAGCACTTGGCTTTAGTGATGATGAAGAAATTCTTGCCCTTTTTGATTACCATCCTTTTATTCGCAGAACCTTGGAAAGGGATAATACCGAGAACACCAGGGAAGCGGTCGTGGATATTTTCAGAAGGCTACGACCCAGTGAGCCACCCACCGAGGAAAATACGCGCAACTTTATAAGATATTTGTTTTTTGATCCCCGTCATTACGACCTGGGAAAAGTGGGAAGATACAAGATTAACAACAAGTTGAAACTCGAAGAGCGGCTGGTGGGAATTGAAGAATTGGCTGTGGCAGAAGATGTGATTCTGGACCTTGAAGAACGCAGGGTCATTCGAGATTTTAACCTCATTGCCGATGATTCCAATAGTGGGCGTTTTCAGACTGTGGTACGGGTGGGAGACCGTGTAGATCGAGAACTTGCCTGGAAACTGGAAGAACTAAATTTTGAATTCCCTATAGAGTATGTAAAAATCCTCAATGAGGAAGGCTTACCGGTTAAGGTTTATATAGAGAAAGACTTTACTGAGGAGGCGCTTTCTGAGGAACTTGAAGGAAGAGTACTCAGCAAAGATGTTGTTGATCTGGAAACCGGTGAAGTCTTTTTGAAGGCCGGAGAAGAGCTTACTATAGAGAGCATTCATTATCTTATGCGGGCTGGGGTGGAGAAGGTTGTAGTGAAGAAAGGTAGGACACTTACTCCCCAGGATGTTGTGGGTGGTTTGAGATATCTTCTGAACCTTATAGACGGCATAGGATATGACGATGATATCGACCACTTGGGTAACAGACGAGCCCGCCCGGTGGGAGAGCTTTTACAGAATCAGTTCCGCACTGGTTTGCTAAGAGTCGAAAAAGTTATTCGAGAAAGAATGACTATCCAGAATGATTCTGAATCAATTACTCCTCAGAGCCTAATTAACATTCGCCCTGTAGTTGCTGCTATTCGTGAGTTCTTTGGTAGCAACCCCTTGTCGCAGTTTATGGATCAGGTGAACCCTCTTTCCGAGTTGACTCATAAAAGAAGGTTGAGCGCACTTGGTCCAGGGGGTTTACAGCGTGATCGTGCAGGCTTTGAGGTCAGAGATGTTCATTATACTCATTATGGGAGAATGTGCCCTATCGAGACCCCCGAAGGGCCTAACATTGGTTTAATTTCCTCTCTTTGTGTTTACGCAAGGGTGAATGAGTTTGGATTTTTGGAGACCCCTTATCGGCGTGTTGTCAATGGTAAAGTTACCGATGAGGTGGTGTATCTCTCTGCTGACGAAGAGGACAGGTATCATATTGCTCCCTGCGATGTGGAGGTTGATGCTGAGGGTCGAATTGTTAAGGAGAAGGCCGTAGTTCGTTTTAGAGGCAAGATTGTAGAAGTTTCTCGCGAGAAAGTTGAATTTATGGATGTTTCGCCACAGCAGATTATCAGTGCTTCGGCTTCCTTGATTCCTTTTCTGGAACACAACGACGCGAACCGAGCTTTGATGGGCACTAACATGCAACGTCAGGCAGTTCCCCTTCTTAGGACCCAGCCTCCTTATGTGGGCACTGGTATAGAATACAAAGTTGCCCAGGATTCGGGAGCTACAGTTGTGGCTCGCAATAGTGGTGTTGTCAGGAAGGTGGATGCTTCAAAGATAGAAGTAGAAACTGATTCGGGTTTGATGGACATTTACTGGTTGGATAAGTTTCAACGTTCCAATCAGAGTACCTGCATCAATCATAAACCTTTGGTTCGAGTCGGCGATCGGGTGGAGGTAGGTCAGATAATTGCTGATGGCCCATGCACCTCTATGGGTGAAATTGCTCTGGGTAGAAATGTTCTGGTAGCTTTTATGCCTTGGGAAGGGGAGAACTTTGAAGACGCTATATTAATTAGCGAACGCCTGGTTAAGGAAGATATTTTTACTTCCGTTCACATTGAAGAATATGAAGTGGAGGCGCGTGATACCAAGCTGGGTCCCGAAGAAATCACCAGAGATATACCTAACTTGGGAGAAGAAGCGTTGAGAGACCTTGATGAAGAGGGAATCATAAGAATTGGGGCCAATGTAAAGCCAGGTGATATCCTGGTTGGCAAAGTTACTCCAAAAGGAGAGACGGAGCTAACCCCGGAGGAGCGTTTGCTGCGGGCTATTTTTGGCGAGAAAGCCCGTGAGGTTCGTGACACTTCTTTGCGAGTTCCCCACGGAGAATATGGCAAGGTAATAGATGTTAAGGTGTTTTCTCGTGAAGCGGGGGACGAATTAGCTCCGGGAGTCAACAAGCTGGTTAAGGTTTATGTTGCCCAGAAGAGAAAGATTACCGTGGGAGACAAGATGGCTGGAAGGCATGGCAATAAGGGAGTTATTGCTCGTATTCTTCCTGAAGAGGACATGCCCTTTTTGCCGGATGGAACACCGGTGGATATAGTATTAAATCCTCTTGGCGTTCCTTCACGAATGAATATTGGTCAAATTTTAGAAACTCATCTGGGATGGGTTGCTAACAGAGAAAGGAAATTTGTTGCCAGTCCTCCTTTTGATGGAGCCAAGGAATGGGAAATTTTAGAAGCTTTGAGTCGAAGCAAAGCCATGACGAACACACCCCAGGAACACTTATTTGATACCAGAGTTTCTCCTGATTTGGAAATTCTACCTTATGGTAAAATCACTCTTTTTGATGGTAGAACTGGAGAACCCTTCGATAACGAGGTCACGGTTGGATATATATATATGATGAAGCTTGCCCATTTGGTTGAAACCAAAATCCACGCTCGCTCCACGGGTCCCTATTCTCTGGTTACTCAGCAACCACTGGGTGGAAAAGCGCAGTTTGGGGGACAACGCTTTGGAGAGATGGAGGTCTGGGCTCTTGAGGGTTATGGAGCTGCTTATACCCTTCAGGAGATGCTTACCGTTAAGTCTGATGATATTATGGGAAGGGTCAAAGCTTATGAGGCTATTGTGAAAGGGCAGAATGTCCTTAAGCCTTCGGTGCCTGAATCGTTTAAGGTTTTGGTCAAGGAATTACAAAGTCTGGCTCTGGATGTAAGGGTTTATGATTCTAGGAAAAGAGAAATCTCTCTTGAAGAAATGGAAAATTCTGATGAAGATACTCCCACCCTGGGAGCAAATCTAAGGAGTAAAAAGTGAGCAAAGGAGGAGGCTTTCTTGATAGACGTTAATGACCTGGGTGCGGTGAAAATTGCTCTGGCCTCTCCAGAGCAGATCCGTAAGTGGTCTCATGGAGAGGTTAAAAAACCGGAGACCATAAACTACCGAACTCTTAAACCGGAAAAGGACGGTCTTTTCTGTGAGAAGATTTTTGGACCTACCAAGGACTGGGAATGTTATTGCGGTAAATACAAAAGGATTCGCAACAAAGGTGTAGTTTGTGATCGTTGTGGGGTTGAAATTACTCGTTCGGTGGTGCGAAGAGAACGTTTGGGACACATTGAACTGGCTGCACCAGTTTCACACATTTGGTATTTTAAGAGCATTCCCAGTAAAATGGCTCTACTTCTGGGTATTTTGCCTAAAAACCTGGAGAAAGTTCTCTACTTCGCCTCGGGTAGAAAAACCGAAGATTGTTACAAAATTATTAATCCTGGCTCTACCGACTTGAAGGAAGAACAGATTATTCGCAAAACCGAATATGATATTTACCGCAAGTATGACTTTGATTTTGTTGCTGAGCCTGCTTATAGAATCACCGAGGTCCATGAACTGCCTTTTTCGGTAGGCGATCGTCTCAACCTCAAGGAGTATACCCGCTACCGCTCCAAGTATAAAAACAGTTTCTCAGTAGAGGAAGTAGATGGAGAGCATTTTGAAGTAGTTGATGTGAGGGTCTTTCCTTACCAAAGAGATGAGGTTCTATCTGAATCCGAGGTGCAGAAACTCAGGGAAACTTTTGGCAACCTTTTTGAAGAAACACCACTTACTGATACGGTTGAGGAACCCTGTTACATCATCATCGACCCGGGCAAAACAGGTCTCAAAAAGGCTCAGATGATTCTTGAAACTGAGGCCAAGTTGCTTTCCAGGTATGATCCTGACTTTAAAGCGGGAGTGGGAGCCGAGGCGGTACGAGAAATTCTAAAGGGCATAGATGTTCATCAATTGGCAAGAGAGTTACGCAAAGAACTTAAGGAAGCCTCGGGTCAAAAAGCCAAAAAAATTATCAAGAGACTGGAAGTTGTTGAAGCTTTTTGCAAATCAGGAAGCAAGCCCGAATGGATGATTCTTGAGGTTATACCCGTTCTTCCGCCGGATCTCCGACCCATGGTGCAACTTGACGGTGGTCGCTTTGCTACTTCGGACCTTAATGACCTTTATCGCCGGGTGATTAACCGCAACAATCGTTTAAAGAGGTTGTTACAGTTGGGGGCTCCGGAAATCATTATTAAAAATGAAAAAAGGATGCTCCAGGAAGCAGTTGATGCACTCTTTGACAATGGACGCAGAGGGAGAGCGGTTTTGGGTACTGGAAATCGGCCACTTAAGTCTTTAAGTGATATGCTTAGAGGCAAAAAGGGTCGCTTCCGTCAAAACCTTCTGGGTAAGCGAGTGGACTATTCTGGGCGCTCGGTAATTGTTTCCGGGCCACGCTTGCGATTTGACCAGTGTGGTTTGCCCAAGAAGATGGCTCTGGAGCTTTTCAAGCCTTTTGTGATGAAAAAACTGGTGGATAAGGGTTATGCTCATAATATAAAAAGCGCCAAGCGCATGGTCGACAAAGCCAGGGATGAAGTGTGGGAAGCGCTGGAAGAGGTTATTACAGAACATCCAGTGTTGCTTAACCGAGCTCCTACCTTACATCGCTTAAGTATTCAGGCCTTCCAGCCGGTTTTAGTGGAGGGTAACGCTATTCAGTTGCATCCCTTGGTTTGCCCTCCCTTTAATGCAGACTTTGACGGTGATCAGATGGCAGTCCATGTTCCTCTTTCTCTTGAGGCTCAGGCTGAGGCTCAGATAATCATGCTTTCTTCGCATAATATCCTTTCTCCCGCCAATGGTAATCCGGTGGCAGTGCCTGGGCAGGATATGGTGCTTGGTTGTTACTACATGACTTTGCTGAGTTCGAAAAACGGTGAAAAGAATAAAGCCTTCTTAACCATTGATGATGCCTTGCTTGCCTACGACTTTGGGAAGGTAGACCTTCATGAGCCTGTCAAGATCAGGGAGGTTGCTCAGAAGTACCCGGAGGTAGAATTCACCACTGTAGGCAGGGTTATTTTTAACCAGTTGTTGCCCGAAGGAATGCCTTATTATAATGAGCCAATAACCAAAAAGAAGCTGCTGGAAATAATTAGCCTTTGTTATCGGAAATTTGGTAATCAGGTTACAGTAGAAATGTTAGACCGCATTAAAGAAACAGGTTTCCACTATGCAACTCGCTCTGGTTCAACTATTGGAGTATTGGATCTTGAAGTACCTTCCCAGAAAGCTGAGATAATTGAAGAAGCAACGAGAAAGGTAGAAGAAATTAACGAGCACTATAGCGAAGGACTGATTACTTCGGAGGAAAGAGAACAAAAAGTTATAGATGTCTGGACTGAGGCTTCAAACAAAATAGCTGATGCCATACTTCGCAACCTGGATGATTTCAATCCTGTTAATATGATGGCCACTTCAGGAGCCAGGGGAAGTATCCGCCAGGTTAGTCAACTTGCAGGAATGCGAGGGCTTATGGCAGATCCTTCCGGCAGAATCATTGATTATCCCATAAAGGCTAACTTCCGGGAGGGTTTGAGCGTTCTTGAGTACTTTATTTCCACCCACGGTGCAAGAAAAGGACTTGCCGACACTGCCTTAAGAACTGCAAAATCCGGCTATCTGACTCGTCGCTTGGTTGATGTAGCTCAGGATGTCATTGTTAGAGAGTACGACTGTGGTGTGGATGATGGTATTTTGGTTACTGATTTACTGGATGAAAACAAGAATGTTGTTGAGTCCTTTGAGGAACGCGTTCTGGGGAGAACAGCGTTGCGAGATATTCGGGATCCCGAAACTGGAGAAGTCATTGTTAAGGCTGGAGAAGAAATAGATGAAGACGCTATTACCAAAATGAAAGATAAAGGCATCAGGGAAGCCTGGGTACGTTCGGTTCTTACCTGCAAGACTCGCTATGGAGTTTGCGCTAAATGCTATGGTCGTAATCTGGCCACTGGTAAACTGGTAGACCTTGGAGAGGCAGTGGGTATAGTTGCGGCCCAATCGATTGGAGAGCCAGGAACTCAGCTTACCATGCGTACCTTTCATACCGGTGGTGTGCGAATAGCTGGAGAAGATATTACTCAGGGCTTGCCAAGAGTAGAACAGCTTTTCGAGGTTCGCAAACCCAAAAAGGCAGCAGTGCTTTCTGATGTGGATGGAGTGGTTGAAAAGATTGAAATCGTGGGCAATAGAAAGAAGATATATGTTAGACCACTTGAGGATGAAGAAGACCAAACCGTTAGGAGTTACCTGGTGCCTCACGATGTAAGAGTGTGCGTTACTGAGGGTGATAAAGTGAAAGCTGGAGATCGACTCACTTTTGGACCCATTAACCCCCGAGATATTCTCAGAATAAAAGGTATTCGCGAGGTACAGAGGTATCTGGTGGAGGAAATCCAGTCGGTTTATCTTTCCCAGGGAGTTAGTATTAATGACAAGCATATCGAAGTTATAGTGCGCCAGGTAGCTCGCCTCAATAAGGTCAAAGTTGAGGACGCAGGTGATACTGAGCTTCTTTCTGGAGAGCTAGTGCATATAGAGGATTTTGAAAGGGAGAACAAACGCATTCGGGAGGAGAACCGCTTGCTCCTTGAAGAAGCTGAGCAGCTTTTTGAGGGTTTAACTTTGCGCGAAGACGTGTTTGACTTATCCGATGAGCTTGTGGTGAGAAGAGATCAAGAGCTTGGTGGAGAAGGGTTTGAGAAGATACTTTCCGTAGAATGTAAGCCCTTCTTGGTTGAGACCAAAGATGGGACTTTAGCAAAAGTTATCAGGGGTTACCGTAGTCTCAGGGCGGAGCTGAAAGGCAAGGTGTGTTTCGAGGAAATCAAGGATCGAGAAGGCAAGGTTGTAGTTAAAGCTGGTGGAGAAATAAATGAAGCTATAATTGATAAAATTGCTGAAATGGGTCCTGTTTTCCTGAAAATAAGGGAAAAGGAAATATGGAAACGCTTGTGTGGTACAATTCTTGCTGAAGATGTGAGGGATCCTAAGTCCGGAGAAGTGCTTATTCCTGCTGATACCAAACTGGAGGATCACCATCTTGACTTGCTACAAGATCACGAAATTGAAAAAATATCGGTGTGGAAGAATGTCCGCTTCTTCCCCATTAAAGATAATTTGGTCCGAATTGTGCGCGACGAGATCCTTGGTCAGGAAGTGGCTCAGGATATAGTGAGCCCCAGAACTGGGGAATTAATCGTTCAAGCTGGACAAACTATAAGCCGTAGTATTGCGCGCAGGTTAGTTACCGAAGGAGTGAAGGAGATACCTCTGGTTGATGGTAAATTCTTCTCCATCGAAGGAAGACTCAGTGAGTTACTTGAAAAAGAAGTGGCTGGGAAAGTGGCAGCCCAGGACATAGTAATGGGTACTAACGGTGAAGTTTTGGTTAAAGCGGGACAGGTTATAGATAGAGAAGCGGCACTTCGTATTGCCGAAGATAATGTGGAAGTCATTTTCCTTCGAGAAGCAGAAGGTGAGAAGGAAGCTCGGGTGCTTATTCAGGAATTTATATATCTTCCTTCTTTGAAACAGGTTGCTACCGGAGGCCCTGTGGTTTTGGGTATAACTAAGGCTTCGTTGGCTGTGGAAAGTTTTTTGTCGGCAGCTTCCTTCCAGCAAACTACTCATGTTCTTGCCGATTCTGCCATAAAAGGCAAGGTGGACGAGCTGGTTGGTTTAAAGGAGAATGTCATTATTGGCAAAATCGTTCCAGCAGGGACCGGTTTTGAAAAGTACCGGAAGTTGAGACTTTCCACAGAGGACGTTTCCAGGGGACAATCTACCTCATCGGAGATGCAAGAGTTCATTGACTGGAAAGAGCTCATGGGTGCAGAAGAAAGGGTTGCCGAAGAGATGGACGAGGATGGCTCTGTGGAAGAGGGAATTTTTGATGTCGACGAAGGGGATGACTTTGAATAATATTGACAGGCTGAATAAATGTTGTTAAAATTGCTCCGTTGCTCTGGAGGAGAGGCAAATGGCTCTGCAAGAACTTTGGGAGTCCAACAGAGTGGTTGGAATGAGACAGACTTTGAAGACCCTTCAAAGGGGTAGAGCGTCCAAGGTTTTTGTGGCAAGTGATGTGGATAGTGAAATGTTAGAAAAAATTATATCTTTGGCAAAAGAGAAGGGTGTGTCTTTGGAGTATGTTGATAGTTCAGCAGAGTTGGGTAAAGCATGTGGTATTGAAGTTGGCGCTTCTTGCGCCGCTATCTTGAAAAATGAGAGATAAATATGTAACCAGAAACATTTAAAATAAGGGAGGATGAAGATGCCTACCATAAATCAGTTAATAAGAGAAGGAAGGAAGAAACCAAAAAAGAAAAGTAGTGCTCCCGCCCTTAAGGGTTCTCCTCAGAAAAGGGGAGTATGCACTCGAGTCTGGACCATTACTCCTAAAAAACCTAACTCAGCATTGCGTAAAGTTGCCAGAGTTCGATTGACAAATGGTATTGAGGTGACTGCTTATATACCTGGTATAGGCCACAATTTGCAGGAGCATTCTATTGTACTTATTCGCGGTGGAAGAGTTAAGGACCTTCCTGGAGTGCGCTATCACATTATCAGAGGTGCTCTTGACGCTGCGGGAGTTGAGAATAGAAGACAGGCACGTTCCAAGTACGGTGCCAAGAGACCTAAATCCTGAAAAAGGAGTGAGTGGGTTTGCCACGAAAAGGACCTGTTCCGAAGAGAGAAGTACTGCCTGATCCAGTCTATAACAGCGTGGATGTGACGCGTCTTATCAATAAGGTAATGAAGGATGGAAAGAAGAGCATAGCCGAAAAAATAGTCTATGGAGCTTTTGAAATTATCAGAGAGAAAACCAAACGTGACCCTTTGGAAGTCTATTCTCAAGCACTGGAAAATGTTATGCCTCTTGTAGAGGTTCGTCCTCGTAGAGTTGGTGGTGCCAACTATCAGGTACCTATCGAAGTACGTCCTGAAAGGAGCAAGAGTCTTGGTATTCGCTGGCTGGTAAATGCGAGTAGGGAGCGTGCAGGCAGGAACATGGTTGAGAAACTGGCTAATGAAATCATCGACGCAGCTAATGGTACTGGCGGTGCTTGTAAGAAACGAGAAGACACTCATCGTATGGCTGAGGCTAATAAGGCTTTTGCTCATTACAGATGGTTTTAAGAAAATTATGTTGGAGCGAGGATGAGAAAATTTGAGTAAGGCAACCAGTAAAGTTGAAAGATTTGAAGATTTCGATATTGCCAAGATAAGAAATATTGGGATTATGGCTCATATCGATGCTGGAAAAACCACAGTTACTGAGCGCATACTTTATTATACTGGTAAAATACATCGCATTGGAGAGGTTCATGAGGGGACAGCTACTATGGATTTCTTGCCCCAGGAGCAGGAGCGAGGTATTACCATAAGTTCTGCGGTGACCACCTGCTTTTGGAGAGATTGCAGGATTAATGTTATCGATACGCCTGGGCATGTGGACTTTACGGTAGAAGTAGAGAGAAGCTTGAGAGTTCTTGATGGGGCCATAGCTGTTTTTTGCGGAGTTGGGGGTGTGGAACCTCAATCGGAAACAGTTTGGCATCAGGCGGACCATTATAAGGTTCCTCGCATTGCCTTTGTAAATAAGCTCGATCGAGTCGGCGCCGATTTTTATGCCGTTGTAGAGGCTATGCGCAAGAAACTCAGCGCCAATGCTCATCCGATTCAGATTCCCATAGGTAAAGAAGCTGGTTTTGTAGGGGTTGTTGACCTGATTGAAATGCAAGCTTATCTGTATGATGTGGATGAAGAAGGTATACAGTATAGGATTTCTGATATTCCTTTAGAGTATATGGAAGAAGCGAAGATATGGAGAGAATCGTTGCTGGAAGCTCTTTCTGAACTCGATGAGTCTTTCATGGAGAAGTATTTTGAGGAAACAATTACTGCTGAGGATATTCGCCGGGTGATCAGGACTAAAGTGATTTCGGGTGAATTTGTTCCAGTCCTGGGAGGTTCTGCTCTCAAGAATAAGTGTATTCAACCGTTACTGGATGCAATAACTTGGTATTTGCCTTCACCCCTTGATTTGCCTCCGGTTGCTGGTAGAAACCCTGTTACCGGAGAAAAAGTAGAGCGTCGTCCCCTACCTGAAAACCCTTTTGCGGCTTTGGTTTTTAAAATTATCATGGATCCCCACGCCGGCAAGATTTCTTTTGTCCGGATCTACTCAGGTACTGTGAAAAGCGGTAGTTATGTTTTTAATGCTTCTAAGGGCGTGAAAGAGAGAATTAGCCGTTTGCTGGTTATTCATGCTAATCGCCGGGAAGATGTTGCAGAGGCCAAAGCGGGAGACTTATGCGGTGTGGTGGGGATGAGGAATGTCACCACTGGTGACACCTTATGTGACGAAGAACATCCCATTATTCTTGAGTCCCTTTCCTTTCCCGAACCAGTCATTTCGGTGGCTATTGAGCCTAAGACTCGCCAGGATCAGGACAAGTTAGGCATTGCTCTTTCGAAGCTGGCGGAGGAAGATCCCACTTTTAAGGTTAGAACGGATGAGGAAACAGCACAAACTATAATCTCTGGGATGGGAGAGTTACATCTGGAGATAATAGTTGATAGATTGCTTAGAGAATTTAAAGTTCAGGCTAACATAGGTCAACCTCAGGTTGCTTATAAAGAAACCATACGTTCTTCTGCACGTGCTGAAGGAAGGTTTGTTCGTCAAACCGGTGGTCGTGGTCAGTACGGCCATGTGGTGCTTGAAGTTGAGCCCTGTGAGGAGAACTTTGTTTTTGAGGATCGTATCGTTGGGGGGGCAATCCCCAGAGAATATATACCAGCTGTTGAGTCTGGTGTTCGAGAAGCTCTTGATAACGGTGTTATTGCGGGGTTCCCGGTTATTAATATAAAGGTAAGATTGGTTGATGGGTCCTATCACCCTGTTGACTCTTCAGACATTGCTTTCAAGATAGCTGGTGCAATTGGTGTTAAGGAAGCTATTAAAAAGGCAGAACCGATTTTGCTGGAACCAATAATGAGAGTCCAGGTGGTTACACCTAAAGAATACCTGGGTGATGTAATTGGTGATTTGAGCGCCAGGAGAGGTAAGGTAGATGGCGTGGAGCCCAAAGGAGAATTACAGGTTGTTAACGCTAAGGTGCCCTTGGCTGAACTTTTTGGTTATGCAACAGCGCTTCGTTCTATCACCCAGGGCAGGGCAAACTACACCATGCAGTTTTCTCATTATCAAGAAGCGCCTCCCAACATTGCTAAGGAAATAATTAGCAAGACCAAATAAATAAATTAGAAAAGACTTGAAACGAGGAGGATTCCTATGGCTAAGCAAAAGTTTGAA
>CAZMZG010000004.1:0-62014 GCA_964570785.1 uncultured Atribacterota bacterium
AGAAAAAAGTCCTGGCAGGAAAAGCTTATCGATAAAAAAGATCTTCCTAAAATAGTGAATATTGATAACAAAAAAGCCGCTCGGTGGGGAGGAAAACCAGGTGATACCATGGTAATACCCTCACCACTGGAAGTTGATGAAGTAATGAGAAAGGTACCTCACGGAAAATTGATAACTATTAACCATATCAGGAACTTTCTTGCCAAAAAACATGGCACAACAATTGCTTGCCCAATAACCACAGGGATTTTCGCCTGGATCGCTGCCCACGCTTCTGAAGAGAATAAAAAAGAAGACAAACAAAATACCACCCCCTATTGGAGAACTTTGAAAACCAATGGAGAGATAAATCCTAAATATCCCGGAGGAGCAGAAAAGCAGAAAGCCCTTCTTGAAAGCGAAGGACACCGAGTAATTAAAAAAGGGCGGAAATACCTGGTGGTTGATTATCAAAAATACCTGGTAGAAATGTAAATCCTCGAGATTTACCAGGTACGCTTTTGCCACAAAAATAGGAGTATCTTTTTAAGCTCCCACAGAGGAGAAAAGGTAAATTGCTAAAAATAATGCTGGTCATAATTGCTTCAGCTCTGACTCTTTTGATCGTCATTCCTCTTATCGGGAACCTGTTTTTCAACAGGAAGGTAGGCAGCGAAATAGAGGAACTATTCAAACAAAACAGAACTGAACCACCAAAGGCAATAACCGAAAAGGACCTGGAAGGACTTCCTGAACCTGTACAAAGATGGTTGAAACAGGCAAATGTAGTGGGTAAAGAGAGAATATCTACAGTCAGACTAAAACAAAAAGGCCTGATAAGGACTACAGAGAAGCAACCCTGGATGCCCGCTCAGGCTGAACAGTATTTCACGGTAGACAACCCGGGATTCATATGGAAAGTGAAAGTGAAAATCAATCCCCTTTTATTTCTGGTGGGTAGAGATAAATATTTCAAAGGAAAGGGCAATATGCTTATCAAGCTGCTTGCTCTCATAAACGTTGCAAATGCAGAAGGTAAAGAAATAAACCAGGGCACAATGTTGCGCTATCTTGGTGAAATAGTATGGTTTCCAAGCGCAGCCCTGAGCAATTATATAAATTGGCAGGCAATTGACGATCATTCGGCCAGGGCGACCATGAGTTATGGGGAAACAACCGCTTCAGCAGTATTCAGTTTTGATGAAAGCGGTAATGTCACAGAGTTTTCCTGTAAAAGATATATGACCAGAAATGGACATTACAGCCTGGAAGACTATTCAGTAAAACTGGGAGCGCATAAAGAGTTTGAAGGAATCAGCGTCCCTGCAAAAGGAGAGGCAAGCTGGAAATTAGCAAATGGAGACTTCACTTATTATAAACTCGAAATAATTGATATTGAGTACAACAAACCAGCCCCTTTTTAATATACAGTCTATCGTTTAGAAAACAAAGAATGTAGACGAAACCCCGACATGAAAATCAAATCATTTTCTTAGACCTTTTATCTCGATACATATCCTTATCCGCAATCATCAAAGCTTCCTCCGGGTCGCGAACTTCCTTTAAATCACTCATACCATAGGAAAAGGAAATCGCCAGGGAGGAGAGAAAAGGATCTTCTAAAACTCTTTTGTGCAGGCGTTCCATAATCGCCCGGGCATCTTTAAGGGTAGTATCCGGGAAAACAATTATGAATTCATCTCCTCCATAGCGGAAAGCCAGATCCTGAGAGCGTATCTCCTGACGTAAAAGGGAAGCCAACTTTTTCAAAACATCGTCACCCATTTTGTGCCCAAATCGATCGTTAATCACTTTCAACTCATCAAGATCCAGCAAAACCAGGAAAACATCTCGTTTTTTCTGCACATATTCCTGGAGCTTTGCCCAGAGATAATGGCGATTATAAAGTCCAGTCAAAGAGTCCAGGCGGGCCTGTTCCATCAAAAGAGGCAAGAAATTAGAAAACACTCTAAAGATAAAAATGATACCCAGCGCACCAGAGGGATAAATGGTAAAATAAGCAACCAGTGGTGGATAATCTCGAACAACGCTCCAGATGCCTATCCAGAAAGAAAGACTTATCAAACCCATTCCGTGAGAAAGAAGGGTAATTCCAATAGGTAACGAACGCCAGAAGGTGAGCATAACCACCACCAAGCAAGCTCCCAGGGTAACTAACTTCAGAACGCTCTCTTTTACATAATGCAAGTCCAGAGGGAAAGCAATAACAGATAAAACAGCGGATAGGGCAAAAAGAACTGCATAAAGAAGCACGATCCTCGTGCGCCAGGACATTTTTTGTCAAAAACCACCTTTCGGCAAAGCCCGCTCTTAGAAAGAAACCAGAACATGCCAGATAAACAACCAGGGCAGGTAATCAACTTCCTCCCATATCCTGCGAACCACCTCTTCATCGCCTGGAATTTCCTCGGGAAGCATTTTACGAAACTCTTCCCAAGGAAGGGCACTTCCTGCTTTGCGGCTCTCCACCGATATCCCTCCTTTCAGTATTGACCGTATTCTCTGGTGAAATCGGTCATCGCTTTAATGTTTTCTATACGAGCATCATTCTGGATAATGGCCGAGGCGTCCATTATATAGCCACCATCCCGTGCTACATTATCGATTATTTTCTTCACACAGGTTTTAACTTCTTCAGGAGTACCAAAAGCAAGCAAATCGTTGGGAACCCCTCCACTGATGCAAAAGCGGTCACCCAGAACCTGATGTACCTTAAAGATATCCCCTCGATCAACATGATAAATTATACTTCCTGGAGGAAGCTCCTTGAAGGTTTCCAGATGATAGTCCCAGTTACCTTCAGCGTAAAAAAGTACCTGATGTCCCCGCTTCCATATTTCTTCAAGAATAGGCTTAAGAGTGGGCCAGAAAATATTGGAAAAGTGTTCAGGGTTAATGAAAGGAACACAACTGCGATGCATCCAGATGGTTATGGGTAAATTTTTTTCAGGATCCGCCCCAGAAAGAGCCACCTCTAAAAGATGGGGCATCAGAGCTTCACAGGCCCCAAGAACCTTCTGGGGTCGCTCGTGAAGGTCAGTAACCAGACCATAATACCCTCGAAGCTTGTCAGCCAGAATATCGAGAGGTGCTTTCAATATCCCGCTTATGGCTGGAACCACGCCAAGCTCTTCTCGAAACTCTCGAGCTAAATCCGATAGAACCTGAAAATACTGCATCATAGCCATACCGCCTCTTAAAAAGGCCAGATTGTGGTGTTCATCAACAGGCTCTCCTGGCTTCTTGACAAAACGAGACACCCTGGGAAACCAAACGTTGAGAAGATATCCCGTTGGGTCTTTTATCAGAGCATCATATTCTTCAGGCTTCATAAAGGCTGCCTCTTCCGGCGGCTCTCGATACTGAAAACCAGTATCAGGAGGTACGTCTATACCTGGAACACCATAATAAGTAATGCCCATTGCCTGGGTAAGCCCAGTCCATACGTAAATCATGTTAGGCACCATAGCGTCCCAGTCGAAGTCCCGAGCACATATCCGACAGGCCTCGAAAGCCACTCGATAGTCGTGCGTAGCCTCCTGAATGCTAAAACCGGCATATTTGGCGGTAAACTCGGCAACAAAAGGCCGTATAGGAATCATATCCGGCTTTTCATTGCGCATGGCTTTCACATAGCGCGTGAGTCGTTTCTCATAAAGCTCTCGTTTGGTCATAAAAGCCCTCCTCCAATGATTCTCATCCTATATAAAGTACTAAATAGAAATGAATATTACAACCCAAATAAAGGTAAACGCTCAGCGTTTCCAGAGATTAGTTGACCATTGCCAGATAAAACGTAATCCGGACAGGGTGGAGAAGCTACCCAAACCTCTGCCCACTTCTCCAAAAAACTCCTGTAAAAGCACTCTGGAGCCGACTTCCCCTTCTTCTTTAACCCTTGGCAAAACTTTGCGTATTGCAAAAAATCCCAGCACAAAAGCAAACAGGAAGAAAAAGTCCCAACCTTCTATACTGAAAGGTTGGGCTCCGTAATCCTTAAAAGGCGCCTTAAAGATTACCCGAATAGAAAGCTCGTAACGAGGCTATTTTTCACTGAAATAACGGAAGCTGCGTATTTTGCCCAGAAGGAAAGTTCCTTCGCCAGACTCACGGCTCCTCTCCCGGTGGTGAATTGAATCAACAAATTTCACCGAAATTTTATTTTATAATGAAGAAAATGGAAAAATGTATGAATACCATTCGTATTGGCATTTCGAGAGATTGGATTACGTAAAACAACCGAAGAGTAAGACTGATTGTATTTATTGACAAGCAAGCGATTATAGAGTAGTTTTTTGTGTTAGTATAATCAATCCAACAAGAAAGGGAGGGTTACATGTGAAGAAAGTTTTATTTGCAACACTCCTGGTTTTGCTTCTTGCATTTTCAGCAGCTTTTGCGGGAGCTCAGGAAACCATACGCATCGGGGCTAACCTTGAAATGACCGGTGCTGTAGCGGCATACGGCCAGATGATATGGGAAGGTATCAATCTGGTCAAAGAAATTGTCGGAGACGAAGTCCTGGGCAAAAGAGTAGAACTCATCTTAGTGGATAATAAAAGTGACAAGGTAGAATCTGCCAACGCAGCTACCCGTTTAATCGATAAGGAAAAAGTAGTAGCTATGATTGGGCCAGCCATCAGCGGTAGTATGCTCGCTGTAGGCCCCATCTGCGAGGAAAAACAGGTACCGGTTATTTCGGCAACCGCAACTAACCCCTTAGTAACCCAGGGAAAGAAATTCGTCTTCAGAGCCTGCTTCTTAGACCCTTACCAGGCTGCAGCTGCAGCACAGTTCGCCATTGAAGATCTTAAAGCAAGCACCGCAGCTATTCTTTCCGATGTAGCTCAAGACTACTGTGTCGCCCTGGGAAATTTCTTTAAAGAGGAGTTTACCAAGCGGGGTGGAACAATCGTTTCCGAACAGTACTGTAAAACTGGCGACCAGGATTTCTCTGCACAGCTGACTACCATCATGAACTCTAACCCAGATATTCTTTATGTTCCTAACTACTATACTGAAATAGCTCTTATTTGCCGCCAGGCCAGAGACCTGGGTTTTGAAGGTATTATCCTCTCTGCCGATGGCGCAGATGCCCCAGAGCTTTTTAGTATTGGCGGCGACGCTGTAGAGGGAATTTATCATACTGCTATATGGGATGCTACTAAGGGCTTGAACGAAGTAGGGCAGAAGTACATTGACCTCTATCGCGAGAAATACGGAAAAGAACCCAACATGTTTGGGGCACTGGGAGCAGATGCCTACTTAATCTTGCTTGACGCAATCAAAAGAGCAGGTAAGGTAGATCCTATCGCTATTAGAGACGCTATAGAAGATACTGAGAATCTCGACGTAGTAACTGGAAAAGTCACTATAGAAAATGGTGATGCCATAAAACCTGTGGTAGTGCGCAAAGTAGAAGATGGCAAATTTAAGTTTGTCAAGACGGTAGTCCCTTATTAATATTCAGGCTTCTGAATAAACATCAGGGGGTTTGGTCTATAAAAAACCAAACCCCCTACACCAAACGAGGAAAACTTTAAAATGACGGGTACTGTATTTTTGCAACAGCTAATGAACGGAGTATCTTTGGGGAGTCTTTATGCTCTTTTGGCCATAGGCTATACTCTGGTTTATGGCATTTTGGGACTTATTAATTTTGCCCACAGCGATGTGTTCATGCTGGGAACTTATTTTGCTTTCTTCATGTTAGTGATATTTATGCTCCCCTGGTGGCTGTCTATCGTCATTGGAGTAGCGCTGTGCGCTCTGGTAGGAGTAAGCATAGAGAGGGTTGCTTACCGACCGCTACGTAATGCTCCACGTATATCAGCTCTGATAACAGCAGTAGGAGTTTCCTTTTTTATCGAAAACCTGGGTCTGGTGACGGTAGGAGCCCGGCCCAAGGGTTTCCCAAGACCTCCTCTAATGAAAAACATCTATATGCTTGCCGGGGCAAGGATTCAGGGAGTAACCTTCTGGGTACCTATCATCAGCATCGCCATCTTGATACTACTTTTCTACATCGTTTACAAAACAAAAATGGGAATGGCCATGCGAGCTGTTGCTAAGGACCTGGAAACAACAAGGTTAATGGGAGTTAACGTAGACAAAATCATAATGTATACCTTTGCGCTGGGCTCAGCTTTAGCGGGTGCTGGTGGAGTAATGTGGGCCTTCAAGTACCCTCAAATAAACCCTCTAATGGGAGTCTTTCCAGGATGGAAAGCCTTCACAGCAGCAGTCGTAGGAGGCATAGGCAATGTGGTAGGCGCTATGATAGGAGGATTCATTATCGGAATATCTGAAATATTGATCGTTGCTTTCTTCCCCCACTTAAGTGGATATCGCGATGCCTTTGTATTTACCATTCTAATAATTTTTTTACTCGTCAAACCTAGTGGCATAATGGGCGAAGCACAGAGGGAGAAAGTTTAAAAAATGGGAGAAAACATCAGAATAAATTTTCTATTAACATCTTGTCTCTTTGGGTTGTTGCTTTTAGGGGTATGGCTCGCAGAAAACAACCTTAATAGTTACCTAATAAGGGTTTTCAATACCGCTTGTATTTATATAATTGCCGCATCTGCTTATAACCTTATCAATGGAATAGCTGGCCAATTTTCGCTTGGTCCTAACGCGTTTATGGCGATAGGAGGATATACAGTAGCCTTATTGATGTTGCCAGTAGCTCAAAAACAGCAGGTTTATTTTTTAAAACCTCTTATTTGGCCCTTCAGCGCTTTTAGTTTTCCGTCCTATCTTTTTGTAGTAGCGCTTTTTATAGGTGGTTTACTTGCAGCTCTGTTTGCACTTTTAATCGGCGTTCCCACTCTAAGGCTTAGGGGCGATTACTTGGCAATCGCAACTTTTGGGTTTGGAGAAATTGTAGTTGTTCTTGCCAATAATCTGATCCCCCTTACCAACGGAGCGCTAGGCATCAAGGGCATTCCTGAGTACACCAATCTCTGGTGGACAGCAGGATGGGCTTTTTGGACAGTTTTTGTCATCAAAAGCCTGGCCAATTCAAGCTACGGTAGAGCCTTGAAGGCAATACGCGAAGACGAAATAGCTGCTGAAGCCATGGGAGTGAACCTCTTTCGCAGCAAGTTAATGGCTTTTGCCATTAGTGGATTCTTTGCAGGAGTTGCGGGCGGTCTTTTTGTAACCCTGATCAGTACTGTTTCACCTACACTGTTTACCTTCACCATGACTTTTAACTTGCTTATAATAATTGTCCTGGGAGGTCTGGGAAGCATCACTGGCTCTACAATAACTGCAATAATCTTCGCTTTTATGCAGGAATTACTAAGAGAAGTAGAAGCACCCCATACCATCGGGCCCTGGACATTCCCAGGGATACCAGGAATGCGTATGGTGGTCTTTGCCGCCTTACTGGTAGTATTGATGATCTTTTATCGAAAGGGCCTTTTTGGAAACATAGAACTCTCCTGGCAAACTGTAACTGATTGGTTAAAAGGGAGAAAAAGAGCATGAAGGAAAATATACCACTGCTTTCTCTACAGAACCTGACTATAACTTTTGGAGGATTAACCGCTGTTGATAGTTTTTATTTAGATATATATCCTGGAGAACTGGTGGGTTTGATTGGGCCAAACGGAGCAGGTAAAACTACCGTATTTAACATAATATGCGGGCAATACAGACCAAGCAGAGGAAAGGTGTTTTTCAGAGGAAAAGATATAACTGGAATGAGCCCAGATCGAATAACAGCACTGGGAATTGCAAGAACCTTTCAAAATATTAGGCTTTTCGGTGACTTAAGCGTTCTTGAAAATGTGCTGGTCTCCTTTCACGTGCGCATTAAGAGTTCATTCATTGCACCAATGCTTTCCCTGCCCACCTACTGGCAAGAAGAAAAACAAATTAGAAAAGAAGCCATGGAGCTTCTGGAGGCAGTCAACCTCCACAAGTTGGCTCAGGAAAAAGCCAGCGCACTTCCGTATGGACAGCAAAGGAGATTGGAAATTGCTCGAGCGTTGGCAACCCATCCCAAGCTGCTTTTGCTTGATGAGCCTGCAGCAGGCATGAACCCTCAAGAAACAATAGAGCTCACGCGTTTCATAAAACAAATTCTCAAGAATTTCAACCTTACTATTCTTCTTATTGAACACGATATGAAAGTAGTTATGGGAATTTGTCAGCGTATCGCTGTTCTGGATTTTGGAGTTAAAATAGCAGAAGGTAATCCTGAGGAAATCAAGAACAATTCACGGGTGATTGAAGCTTACTTGGGAGCGGAAGTCTGAAATGAACAACAAAACAGTGCTTAAAATAGAAAACCTCCATGTCTTCTACGGAGGTATTCATGCCCTGAAAGGTATTAATATGGAAGTTGGAGAGGGCAAAATAGTAACCCTGATTGGATCCAACGGAGCAGGGAAAAGTACGACCTTGCGAGCGATAACCGGTCTGGTTAGAGCCCGAGAAGGTAAAATCATATTTGATAACCGAGAGATCACTCGCGAAGCAACACATCAAATAGTGGAAAATGGTATTGCTATGGTGCCTGAAGGGAGGAGAATATTTCCCAACCTCACCGTAATAGAAAATCTCCTTCTGGGAAGCTTTACCCGCAGGGACAAAAACGAAATAAAGAAAGATTTAGACTGGGTTTTTCAAATCTTCCCCCGCTTAAAGGAAAGAACCCACCAAAAGGGGGGCACTCTAAGCGGTGGAGAGCAACAGATGCTTGCTGTCGCCCGTGCCTTGATGTCTCGTCCTCGCCTGTTGATGATGGATGAGCCATCCCTGGGGTTAGCCCCTCTTCTGGTAAAAGAAATTTTCAGAATAATCCAAGAGATAAACCGTCAGGGAACTACCATCCTTCTTATCGAGCAGAATGCGAAAGCAGCGCTTGAAATAGCAGATTACGCTTATGTACTCGAAACAGGAACTATAGCACTTGAGGGAGAGGGCCAAGCCCTACTTAATAACGAAAAAATTAAAAAAGCATATCTTGGAGAAGATTAGCAAAGGAGGAAAGGCTATGGAAATAAGGGAATATATGGGCCTTGAAAGCGGAATAATCGATAATATCCCCTTTGCAGAAAAAATCACCAGATGGCCCTGGATCCAGGACAAACGGGTCAAAAAAAGATTTCTCAAGAAGGAAGAATTAGACCTTATAAACAAAAACCTCGCCTGCCTTATTTGCGGAAAAGTTCATGAAGGAACCTGCCCGGAAAAAAATTAAGCGGTAAGAAAACCTAATAACAAAGACCGCCAGAGCAAGAAGAAGAATTATTTCTGTGAGAAGCAATTTTACTTTTTCTGTTTTTAGAGTAAGTGATCAATGTTTTCTCCACCTCAGCAAATGGCACCTCTCCTTCCCACTTGCCAAGCACTCTGGCTGCAGGATCAACCAGAAAACAAGCAGGGGTTTCCCAAACTCCCCACTTTGCTTTCAGGTCTTCAGAAACCAGGAACATTTCTTCTGAATTCACAGATTGAGTGATTTGGAGGAGCTTTCTCCAATCACAATCGAAACACACAGGAAGTATCCGAACTTCGTCCCCAAACTGAAACGATTGCAGATTTTCCTTCAGCTCAAGAAAACAATAAAGACACTCTAAACAATCAGAACTGATAAAAAGAAGCAAAGTGAAGCCTTTTTCAAAATTAATGTCTATCTTTTCGCCTCTCAGAGAATAAGCCTCAAAAGGAGCAGCCTTCCGAACCGAAGCCCCAGCTCCACAAACTAAAACCAAAGTCATAATTAAGACTACTGCAGTAATACCTACAACTTTTCCGTTCATCTCCTTAATCATACCACAAATCATCTCTCAAAAAATAGGCACCGGAGTAAATAACGGTGAAATTTCTAAAGCAAAAGATGAAGTCAAGCGATACAGCTTTCTGGAACTCCTTTCTAAAAGGAAAATATCCCAGTTATTCGATGCCTTCTTCCCCGAAAACACAATCCACTTCTCATCTGGAGAAACAGCAGGGTGTGCCTTCAAGAAATGATCGAAAGTAAGCCTTTCTAAACTTTTTTTCGCCAGATTAAAGGAAAAAAGATCGAAATCACCGTTTTGTTCGCCTACAAAAATTATTTCCTTGCCGTCAGCTGAGAAAACCGGATCCAAGGCAGTACCTGGAAAGTCAAGTTCTTCCGAATAACCTGAGAACAATTCACAAATTTGAATACGCCAGTATCCATCCTTAAAAAAGGAAAGAGCAACTTTATTGCCTTGCGAAGAAGCAACAATTCTACCCAGTTTTTTTGAAGCTCTTAGCTCTTCAAAAAGTTTTCTCTGTAATGCTCCATCCTGCTCCATGACAAAAATTTCGTCTTCTCCATTGCGGTCACTCAGAAAAACCAGACGTCCACTCTCACCAAGTGGGTAGGGTGAAAAATCGTTGTAGCCTCCACAACTCAAAGGAAGAAGACTTCCTTTCTCAAGGTCTAATCTCCAAATTTCACGATAACCTCCTCTTCGATGCACCAAAAAAACAAACCGGCCATCACGAGAAATACTCATATCTTCTAAGTGCTTCAGGGAATCCACTTTAATTTCCCTTTCTTTGCCATTTTTCAAGTCTCGAACAACCACGGAAAAACAGCCATCCTCATTCCTGAGAAAAAGAACTTTAAAACTTCTGTGGAAATCCAAGAGTCTTACTATCCTGTGCCGGAGGGTTTCCAGCATTTTTTCCTTTTCGCTCAGCGGGCGAACCATGGAAAGGACTTTTTGGTAACTACCAGGAATCAGTACCTGAAAAAACAACAAAGATTCTCTCTGATAGCCCCAAAAAACCAGATCAAAATCTTGCGGCAAGTTTGCTTCTCCAGAAGAGAAGTGAAAATCTTTTTTGAATTCTACTTCATCAAAAAATCTTTCCAAAAACTCAAAAAGGGAATAGAAATAACCCCCATCAGTGGAATCTACAAACAGAGCCCTCTCCAGGGCAAAGCTCTCCGAGCAAGCACAAGCCAACACGAAGAATAAGACCACCAAAAATCCGCTCATTTTTAAAATCGAAAATCTTCCCTTTCTCTCGACAAGCCAGTTCATTCTGCTTATTCTATTTGATATCCTATTTGAAAGTGAAAAAGAATTATCCGAACTCCGGAAGTTTCCGGTTCGATAAACAAAACATAAAATATTTTGCCAAAAGGAGTTTATAAATTGCCAAAAAGTAACCTTGAGAAAAGGAACGATGTCAAAATCATTACCATCTCTCGGGAGGTGGAAAGCTGGGGCGATGAGATCGGGAATCACCTGGCCAGGATCCTTTCTTTCAAAATTGTGGATTCTAAAAGTTTTCATGAACACCTTAAAAGATATTATCCCAATCTTCCCCCAGAGCCACCTTTGGGGGAAAAAGAACGCAACATATGGCTACGCAAAGCACGCTTTTGCTTTGAAAAAATAGCCCAAGAAAAGCCTCTGATAATCCTGGGTAGAGGAGGGCAAAAAATTTTTGAAAACTATTCCGACAGTTTCCATATATTGGTCGTAGCCAGTTTACAAACAAGACTGCAAAGAATCATTCAAAAATATTCCCAGGAAGAAACCATTGCCCTGCGCATTCTTCTCCAGCAAGACAAAAAAAGGGAACGTTTTTTACTGGAGAAGTTCGGTGTAGAGTGGAAAAACCCCGCACTTTATCATCTCACAATCAACACCTCCTTCTACTCCATAGAAAAAGCTACCGAGCTCATACTGGAAGCTATCGAAAACTTCCAGCAAGAAACCAGGCTCCAGCTCGAGCCACCATCGCATGAGCCGAGTATCTTTGCGCACCCCTCTGAGGAGGAATTTGCCAAACTACTTGATTTCTACGGTATTAAGTGGTTATACGAACCTAAAACCTTCCCATTAGAATGGGATGAGGAAGGTAATGTGACCGAGGCTTTTACTCCTGATTTTTACCTACCAGAGTTTAACACCTTTATAGAGTTAACCACTCAACGCCAAAAACTAGTGTGGAAAAAAAATAAAAAGGTCAGGAAATTTAGAGAACTTTATCCAGACCTAAAAATAAAAATCATCTATGCCCGCAACCTGGATCACATCAGAAAGAAGCTGGAGCTTGACGATGAGTAGAGAGGAATTTCAGCTTGGAGAAGTAGTTTTTTCCAGCGCGGAAATAAAAGAGAAGGTAACCATATTAGCCCAAAAGCTCAACGAAGAATACGCAGCTTCCCAACCAGTGCTGATTTGCGTACTAAAAGGAGCTGTTTTTTTCACAGTAGACCTCTCCCGTAAGCTGAGCTTTGATTTTGATCTCGAGTTTATTGCTCTCTCCAGGTTTCGTTCTGGAGCAGAAAAAGCAGTTATTGAAAAAGATGTGGAAACAGAGCTAAA
Source organism: uncultured Atribacterota bacterium (assembly GCA_964570785.1). Taxonomy (GTDB): domain Bacteria; phylum Atribacterota; class Atribacteria; order Atribacterales; family Thermatribacteraceae; genus Thermatribacter. The sequence goes on from CAZMZG010000004.1 coordinate 12,336, forward strand.
AGGCAGAGAGGTGTTGATCGTTGAGGACATTGTGGACACTGGATTGACTCTTCATTTTTTAATAAACACTTTTCAGAAAAAAACCTTGAAAAGAGTACGAGTTTGCACTCTTCTGGATTGCCCTGCAAGAAGAATAATCGACGTTTCTGTAGATTACTCTTGCTTTGAAATACCGGATATATATGTTGTGGGATATGGACTGGACTTCAGAGGTAAATTCAGAAATCTGGACGAAATCAGGGTTCTCAAGGACCCCTATGGCAGGAGCACCCAAATTCTCAAGAAGATGGGAAAGGAGTGAAGAGATGTTAGCATTTAGAGAAGTTGTAAAAAGAATGGAAGGATATGTTCCGGGAGAACAGCCCCAGGAAAAAGGTTTTATAAAGCTCAACACCAACGAAAATCCCTATTCACCTCCTCCAGAAGTCCTTAAGGCTCTTCGGGAAAAAGTCACTCCAGAGCGTCTCGCCCTTTACCCTCCACCACTCAGTGACCAGCTACGCTTTAAGTTATCTGAGGTATACGGAGTGCCTTCTAACCAAATAATAGTGGGTAACGGATCAGACGAGCTCCTGAATATCATATTCAGAGCCTTCCTGGGTTACCGATCCAGGGTTGCTTATCTTTACCCAACTTATACCCTTTACCGCACGCTGGCAACCATTCAAGAAGCAGAATGTTTGGAAATACCTTTCCATGAGGAAAATTTCCAAGAATTACCGTCCCGATTCTTGGCAGAAGAAGCTGACCTCAAGATAGTTTGCAATCCCAACTCGCCCACCGGGACTTTTATAGCGACGAAAGAAATAGAAAAACTCTTACAGGCTTCCAGATGCCCGATAGTCCTTGACGAAGCCTATGTCGACTTTGCCGAAGAAAACGCTTTGCCACTTTTGTCAAAGTACCCCCAACTAATTATCGTGCGAACCCTATCCAAATCTTTCTCGCTGGCTGGGCTGAGAATAGGCTTTCTCTTTGCGCATCCAGAAGTCGTGGAAGGACTTCTTAAACTAAAAGATTCCTATAATGTTAACATCCTCTCCCAAATTGCTGGAGTAGCTGCCCTGGAAGGACTAAGCCAGGTTAGAGAAAACATTCGTAAAATCAAAAAAACCCGAGAATGGTTTAGTCAGGCCCTGGAAGACCTTGGTTTTCAAGTGCTTCCTTCTCAGGCTAACTTTGTGTTTGTGAGAAAACGTTCTCGTGAAAGCCTGGAAAAGGTTTATCAGGAACTTAAAAAGCGCAAAATCCTGGTTCGCTTTTTCCCCGAATGGAAGGAGTGGTTGCGCATTACCATAGGTAAAGACCAGGAAATGCGAGTATTGTTGGAGAACCTTAAGGATATATTGAGCAGGGAGTGGAACAAGGGTGATTAAGCTTTTCATATGGGATCTCGATAATACCATTATTGCCAGTTCGGAGTTACTCTGGGGAGCTTTTTCATGGGTTGCTTACAAATATCTCGGAAAAGAATTATCTCCCCAGGAAATCGTAGCCATGTATGGACCTCCAGAAAGCGATATAATAGAGAAAATGGTAGGCAGAAAATTAAAAGCGCAAGCGCTTAAAGATTTCTATGATTTTTACCTGACCCACCACGATTCTAAAGTAAAGGTTTTCGAGCCTGTGGTAGAAGTCATCCGGTATCTAAGAAAAAAACACACGCTCCAAGCACTGTTTACGTCCAAAGGCAAAAAGAGCGCCCAGATTACCCTTGAAAAAACAGGTATGTCTTCCCTTTTTCACGTTGTTGTTTGTGGCGACGAAATACTTCGTCCCAAACCCTACCCTGACGGGGTGGACAAAATATTGATTAGCCTTAAAGCTGACCCTAAGGAAACAATCTATCTCGGCGATTCTCCGCTTGATTACAAATCGGCGCGCATTGCGGGAGTCTTTTTTGGAATGACACTCTGGGATGCACTTTTCGAAGCTTCCAGCTTGCGGTTAAAACCGCACATCTGCTTTGAACAGCTGGTGGACCTGCAAAAATGGGTCCGAAAAATGTATCCTTAAAATGCGATAAGGCCAGATCCTGGAAGTTATTCTCATGGAAAAACAATTTTTTCAATTCATTTACAAACGGAATGGGGAAATCGAGAGGTTTGCTCCTCAAAAAATAAAGCTTGCCATAAGCAAGGCTTTCCGTTCTCTGAAAAAAGAACCGGAAGAAACAGTAATTGAGAAGCTTCTTGAAGAAGTGCTCATTCTCTTAAAAGAACGCTTTGGTGATACTATCCCTGGAGTTGAGGATGTTCAGGACACGGTAGAAGAAGTTTTGATGAAAAGAGGTTTTTCCGACGTAGCCAGAGCCTATATTTTGTACCGCGAAAAACGCAAACACCTACGGGAAGCAAAAGTAAAACTTTTTGGAGTCCAGGACGATCTGAAGCTTTCCCTCAACGCCGTTCAGGTACTTCGGGAACGCTACCTCCTCAAGGACGAAGAAGGAAATCCCGTGGAAACGCCACGTCAAATGATGGAACGAGTAGCCAGAACCATAGCTCAAATAGATACCAATTACGGTGAAAACCCGGAAGAAGCCTACCAGAAGTTCTTCAAAACCTTGATTGCCCTGGACTTTCTGCCCAATTCACCCACTCTGATGAACGCTGGTTGTCCAGGTGGACAACTTGCAGCATGTTTTGTTTTACCTGTAGAGGATTCACTGGAAGCTATTTTTGAAGCCCTTAAAAACATGGCTTTAATCCACAAATCAGGAGGAGGAACCGGATTTAGTTTTTCGCGTCTGCGCCCCCGGGGAGACCGGATAAGTTCTACCGGTGGTCGCGCCTCAGGCCCTGTTTCTTTTATGCGTATTTTCGATACCGCAACTGATGTGGTTAAACAGGGTGGAAAGCGCAGAGGGGCCAACATGGGAGTTCTCAGATTCAATCATCCTGACATACTGGAGTTTATTCAAGCCAAAAAAAGAGGAGGAGAGTTCGAAAACTTTAACCTCTCCGTGGCTATAACTAACCAAGAAATGGAAGCCGTCAAGAAAAAGCAAAAAATTCCTTTGGTAAACCCTCGTGATGGAAAGGTGTGGCGTGAAATATCCGCCTCTGAAATCTTTAACGCTATATGTGAAAGTGCCTGGAGTTCTGGAGAACCGGGTTGCATTTTTATAGATGAAATTAATCGCAAGCACCCCCTGAAAGAGTTGGGAACCATTGAAGCCACCAATCCTTGCGGTGAAGTTCCTCTCCTTCCCTACGAATCCTGCAATCTGGGCTCTATAAACCTTGCTCACATGGTAACCGAGGGGAAAATAGACTATCCAAAACTTGGAAAAACCGTCCACACTGCAGTACACTTTCTCGACAACGTGATAGATGCCAATCACCATCCATTGCCTGAAACCAACCAGATGGCCAAAGCTAACCGTAAAATAGGTTTAGGAGTTATGGGCTTCGCCGATCTTCTGGTGAAAATAGGCATACCCTATTATTCAAAACAAGCTCTTAAAATCGCTGAAGAAGTAATGCAGTACATTATGCTCCAGGCAAGGAGAGCTTCTATGGAACTAGCTTCCCGAAGGGGAACTTTCCCCAATTTTGAGAAAAGCACATGGCATTCTCAAAACCTCCCTTTGCGCAACGCGACTCTAACCTCAATCGCACCAACTGGTTCAATCAGCATAATTGCTGGTTGTTCAAATAGTATAGAGCCCTATTTTGCCTTAAGCTTTCGTCGTTACGTGCTTGAAAACACTGAATTAATCGAAGTCAACCCCCTCCTTGAGGATTACCTAAGGGAACTTAAACTTTCCCAAAAAGATTGGGAAAAGATACTCACTCAGGGTACGCTTCAAAACATGGAACAAATCCCCCAGAAGATTAAAAACCTTTTCCGTACTGCCCTCGAAATACCGCCTGAGTTTCAAGTAGAAATCCAAGCTGCCTTTCAAAAGTATGTCGATAACGCAGTATCCAAGACCATTAACTTACCCCAAAGCGCTTCTCTTGAAAACGTTAAAAAAATTTTCTTTCTTGCCCACGAAACTCATTGTAAAGGTATAACTGTTTTTAGGCAGGGAAGCCGTAGCCGTCAAGCAATATATCCAGGTCTGTTACCTGAACAAGAATGTGAAACGTGCTAAGGCCTCACCCTTAACCAACCGTATAGTTCATTTTCTCCCACTTTTATGGTATCATTGCCTTTATCCACGGGTAAGGAGGTTAAACAATGCGCTGGCCTGGAATACTGGAATATTTTGGCGAATATCTACCAGTGACTGATAAAACACCTCGAATTACCCTTCAAGAAGGTAATACTCCTTTGATTCGTTCTTACCACCTTGCCAAAAGGTGCGGAGTGGGTTCCCTGTACTTCAAGTTCGAAGGCATGAACCCAACAGGCTCCTTTAAAGATCGAGGAATGGTGGTAGCCATTGCCAAAGCAAAAGAGGCAGGACAAAATATTGTTATGTGCGCCTCTACGGGAAATACTTCGGCCTCCGCCGCAGCCTATGCAAAAAGAGCAAGCATGCAATGTGTAGTGCTAGTACCGGAAGGAAAAATAGCCCTGGGCAAGCTCTCTCAGGCCCTTATGCATGGTGCAAGGGTTCTGGCTCTCGAAGGAAATTTCGATCAGGCTTTATCGATAGTCAGAGAAATAACTTCCAAGTATCCCGTAGCTCTGGTAAACTCCATCAACCCTCACCGTATAGAAGGTCAAAAAACAGCTTCCTTTGAAGTAGAAGAGTGGCTCGGAGATATACCCGATTACCTAGCTTTGCCAGTGGGTAATGCCGGCAACATCACCGCCTACTGGAAAGGATTTAAAGAGCTGGTGAGTAGAGGTAAAACTAATAAACTACCCAAAATGCTGGGATTTCAGGCGAAGGGAGCCTGCCCCCTGGTTCTTGGCAAGCCGGTAGAAAACCCCCGAACCGTTGCCACGGCAATAAGAATTGGCAACCCGGCAAGCTGGAAGGGAGCAATTACAGCTCGTGACGAATCGGGTGGACTTATTGAGGCAGTTAGCGATGAAGAGATTCTGGGAGCTCAACGCCTGCTTGCCGAAGAAGAGGGCATCTTCGTGGAACCAGCTTCGGCCGCATCTCTGGCTGGAGTCATCAAAAAGCATAAAGAGGGTTTCTTCAGGAGGCACGAAACTGTAGTCTGTGTCTTGACTGGTCACGGCTTGAAAGACCCAGATATTGCGATAAAACAGTGCGACGACAAAATAGAAAGAGTAAAACCCTCTCTTGAAGAGGTGGTGGCCCTGCTTAACCTGAAAGGTGAAAAGCAATGTTAGAAGCTTTTGCTCCTGCAACTACCGCCAATCTTGCTTGCGGCTTCGATGTCTTGGGATTAGCACTTAATCTCTTTTTCAAGGCCACCGTTTGGAAAAAAGATACACCAGGAATCATTATCAGGGTTTACGGAGAAGGTGCAGGATTTCTGCCTCAAAACGAAGAGAATCTCTTCGTGAAAAGCATGCAGCACTTGTGGGCAGAAATAGGGTTTAATCCTGGCTGGGGATTGGAGATAGTCACCCAGAATGAAATTCCCATTTCTCGAGGCCTGGGTAGCAGCGCTGCCTGCATAACAGCGGCTCTCCTTGCAGCCAATGAACTGGCAGGCAATCCGCTTGATCAGCGTCAGCTCCTGAATTTAGCCTGGAAGATCGAGGGACATCCTGATAATATCCTCCCTGCATTCCTGGGAGGATTCACGATAGCGTCAACCTTCGAAGGTGAACTGCAGTTCAAAAGATACTCCTTCCTGGATCTTGAAATTGTTGCCTGTATTCCTGGCTATCAGCTTTCTACCAGGGAGATGCGTCGGGTTCTTCCAGAAAGGTATCCTCGTCATGAAGTGGTCTCTAACTCAAGCCGACTGGCCTTTCTGGTAGCAAGCGTTTATGAAGGGGATCCAGAAGGGTTCCTGCGATCACTCGAAGATTATATTCATGAGCCTTATCGGGGCAAATATATCAGAGGTTTTGAAGAAGTCAAAGCCTACGTGACAAAAAACGGGCTTGGCAATGTCGCCATAAGCGGTTCCGGACCAACCCTCGTACTTTTTTTGCGCCGACCCCTTACCGGAGAAGATAGAAAGAATATAATAAAAATATTCCAGAATAAAGGAGCTGGAGAAATAAAGCTTGTTAAAATGGGTTGGACAGACCATGGAGCGCAGGTGAAAAATAAGTGAGCTTGATTGTCCAAAAATATGGTGGCTCTTCTGTAGCCACCCTTCAAAAGATACAGTTTGTAGCTGAAAAAATTAAAAAATATTTCGAACAGGGCCATAGATTGGTGGTAGTTGTGTCAGCAATGGGCAAAACTACCGATGAACTTTTGCAAAAAGCGCTTGCCTTGCACCCTTCTCCGCCAGAAAGGGAGCTGGATATGTTGCTTTCAACAGGAGAGCAAGTCTCCATAGCTTTGCTTGCCATAGCTCTTGATGCTCTGGGCATTCCTTCTGTTTCCTTGACTGGCGGACAAGCAGGAATTATCACCACCGACCTTCATACCAAAGCCAAGATTATTCACATTGACATTCACCGAATTCTGAAAAGCTTGGGGCAGAACAAAGTGGTCATTATAGCCGGATTTCAGGGCAAAAACCTTCAAGATGATATTACCACTCTGGGAAGGGGGGGTAGCGATATTACCGCCTGTGCTCTGGCTTACGCTTTGAGAGCTGATTTCTGTGAAATTTTCACTGACGTTAACGGAGTTTTTACAGCCGACCCAAGGATAGTCCATCAAGCAAGGAAAATAAACCAAATTTCTTACGATGAAATGTCAGAAATGGCCAATCTTGGAGCCAAGGTTATGCAGCTGCGGGCAGTAGATTTCGCTCACACTTATAAGGTTAAAGTCCACGTGCGCTGCACCTTTGATAACCAAGAAGGAACCTGGATCGAAGAGGTGGGTAATATGGAAAATGCCCAAGTAAGAGCAGTAACCCATAGTGGTGATGTGATAAAAGTAGTTCTGCAGGGCGTTCCTAATAAGCCGGGGATCGCTGCACAAATCTTTGAAGTTCTCGCCAATCTCTCGGTATCGATAGATATGATCATCCAGAGCGAAGGTAGAGAAACCGTTAAAGACGTAGCTTTTGTAGTATTAAAGGAGGATGAAAACAAGGTAAAAAGAGCTATAGAGGAGTTGCGTAGCAGGATAAAGTTTCAGAACGCCATTCTGGATTATGAAAAAAGCAGGATATCCATTGTAGGTGCAGGTATCGCCTCAAATCCTCAAATTGCTTATCGCATGTTCAAAACCCTTGCCGCAAACAATGTCAATATAGATATGATAAACACTTCTAATTTAAGAATATCTTGTCTTATACCTAAGGGAAAAATGGAAGAATCGGTAAGAGCCCTGCATAGAGAATTCATAGAAAAAGAGAAAATAGAGGTGGAGACCAATGGGTAAGCTCAAAGTAGCCATAGCTGGAGTAACCGGAGCAGTTGGCCAGGAAATGCTAAAAATTCTTGAAGAGCGTGCTTTTCCGGTAAGCGACCTTATCCCTCTTGCCTCAGAACGCTCTCGAGGGAAAGAAATAACTTTTCACGGTGAAAAGCTGAGCGTACAGGTGCTTTCCGAGTTTGACTTCAAGGGTATCGACCTGGCTCTTTTCAGTGCGGGTGCCAAGACCAGCAAAGCCTTTGCACCACTTGCTGCCTCCAAAGGATGTATAGTTATCGATAATTCCTCGGCATTTCGTCAGGACCCAGAAGTACCCCTCATTGTTCCAGAAGTGAATTCTCACAAGATAAGCGAATACAAAAACAAAAATATCATCGCCAATCCCAACTGCACCACTATAATTTCAATAGTTCCTCTTAAACCTTTACACGATTTTGGAAAAATAAAGAGGGTAGTGGCAGCAAGCTATCAGGCTACTTCTGGAGCGGGAGCCCTGGCTATGCAAGAGCTAAGAGAGCAGATACAAAACTACGTTGAAGGAAAACCTATGGAGGTAAACGTATTCCCGCATCAAATCGCCTTTAACCTTATACCTCACATAGACGTGTTTATGGACAACTTTTACACCAAAGAAGAAATGAAGATGGTTTGGGAAACTCAGAAGATTATGGACGATGATTCCATCAAAGTCACCGCTACCTGTGTTAGAGTCCCGGTATTCAGGGCGCATTCAGTAGCCTTAACCATAGAGACTGAAAGGAAGATAACTCGCGAAAAAGCTATAGAACTGCTTACCCAGGCTCCAGGAGTAGTGGTCGAAGATGATCCTGCCCGGAATAAATATCCCATGCCCTGGTTCGTAGCTGGTAAAGACGAATGTTTCGTGGGAAGGATTCGAGAAGATACATCTCATCCTTCTGCACTCACTTTCTGGGTGGTAGGCGACCAACTGCGTAAGGGAGCAGCACTCAACGCCATACAGATAGCTGAATTACTTATTCAAGAAAACATCTTGTGAGTGATTGCAAAAAGAAAGTTAATGGCTAAAATATAATTTGTCTCTGGGCGAGAGTGGCGGAAATGGCAGACGCGCTGGACTTAGGATCCAGTGGGCCAAAACCCGTGCGGGTTCAACTCCCGCCTCTCGCACCACTCAGCTTCCGACTTTCCAGAGTTTTTCCACCAAAAGTTTCTAAGCTTTAAAAACATGTACTATAAGCAGGTCTAAGGTTTGAGCTCCATTCAGGCTTATTCCTGCAAGGAGGGCAATTAAATATATTCTTACTTTCTTTCAAAAAAGAAAGAACCCCATATCGGAACCCTGATAATTCTTGCAATTTTCAGATGGAGCATTAAGAGTCCCCGGAGGTTGCTCTTTTTAATGAACATCTTTGGTATATTTGTTCGTGCTTTAATAAAAAGGAAGATAGCCACCAGAAACCTGAATGGTAACATACCACTTGTTTTAGGTATCAGCCCAACCCTACAGTGTAATTACCACTGTAAAGGTTGCTACGCCCTGAAAGACAAAGCTCAAAACGAACTTTCTTCAGAAGAACTCGATTGCTTACTGAGCGAAGCAGAAAATCTGGGCATACCTTCAATAGTGGTGACTGGAGGGGAACCATTTTTAAGAGAAGGTTTCTTTTCCGCGATAGAGAAACACCGAAAGTTACTTTTTGTGGTGGTAACCAATGGCACCCTTCTAACTACACACTCAGCGAAAAGAGTAGCCAAGAGCAAAAAATATCATCATCTTAATAAGCATTGAGGGCTTTAAGAAAGAAACCGAAGCAAGGAGAGGAAAGGGAGCATACAGCAAAGCTCTGCAAGCTATGAAACTTTTAAAAGAAGAAGATCTGTTTTATGGCTTCGCAGCAACAGCCAACACCTCTAATCTGAAAACGCTTTCTTCAAACGAGTTTGTCGAAAAAATGCTCGCTGTGGGATGTAAGGTAGGGTTCTTCACAGAATACATTCCTTCTGGAGAAAAACCCATCGTAGGCTGGCTAATAAACAAAAAACAAAGAGAACGATTGAGAAGTAAGGTCCTTGAATTAAGAAGAACAAAGCCGCTGGTGATCATTCAGTTTCCCCATGACGAATATGGAAAACAAAACACCTGTTCAGGTTCCGGTAGGGCCTTTCTACATATCAACTCTCACGGAGAAGTGGAACCATGTCCCTTCTCTCCTTACTCCTGCGAGAATGCAAGAGAAGGTGGCTTGCGTTCAGCTTGCGAATCCCCTTTCCTCAAAGAAATCCGTAATCGGCCCCATCTTATGAAAAGAGAAACTTACGCCTGTGCCCTTTTTGAGTACCGAAATGAAGTGCGTAAGTTACACGATTCAATGCTGAAAAAGGGAGAATGAAATTCCCCCCTAACCATTTAAGTCCTTCATCGTTCCTTCCCGATGATAGAGTTATCATCTGTCAGGACAACTGGCTCTTGTTGACGAAATGAGTCAGGCAAACTATAATACCACAGGCAATCTCTTAAACATTGAACGGTCTTGCCTATAGTCCAATTCTGCGTTTAAGGCAAAATATAGAGGAAGGTGACAAAATGTTAGAGATCAAAAAACAGGAAAAAGAAAAACACCTCATAGAATTAGAAGTTACAGTAGACACGGGAAAAGTTAATGAGGAATTAAAAGCCGTATATGCCGAATTAAACCGGAAGATGAGCATTCCTGGTTTTAGAAAAGGGAAAGCACCTCGTTCTATCCTTAAAAGCAGGGTAGGCAAAGAAGCGATACTGGATTATCTTGCTCAGAGACTTGTTCCCTGGGCTTTACAGGAAGCTCTGAACAGAGAATCCGTGGAGTTTATCGGTGAACCTGAAGTAGAGATAATGCAGATAGAAGAGGACCAACCCGCTGTTTTTCGTTTCACCCTCATCGAAAAACCTCAGGTTACCCTTCCTGATCCCGAAAGCATAGAAGTGAAGAGGTATAAAATAGAAATAAGAGAGCAGGATATCGAAAGAGAACTACAGCGTCTCAGGGAGTCCCGAGGCAAATGGGTGGAAAAAGAAGAGCCCGTTCAAGCAGGTGATCTGGTGACCTTCAAGGTGGGTGAAAATTCTTATTCAGTGCTGGCAGGAGAAAACGAAGGCTTGGCACAGGAAGTGCTGGGAACCAAAAAGGGCGAACAAAAAACAGTCACTCTTGAAAAAGAAGACGGAGATACTGTCAAACTTGATTTAGAAATTACTGGCATCCTCCAAAAAAAGATTCCGGAAATCGACGAAGCTTTCCTGAAGGAAATAGGAGAATTTGAAAGCCTGGAAGCCCTTAAAGCTAAAATACGGGAGTCGCTGGAAAAGTTAGCTCAAGACCTTATCGAAGAAAGAATGAAGAGAGAGATAATTGTAGAGTTGGCCAAAAAATCTGAACTTTACCTTCCTGAACCACTTATCCAGCTCGAAACTCGCCGACAAATAGATGCTTTTCACAAAAAACTGGAACAGGATAATCTTACTTTAGAAAAATACTTGGAACTTACCAACAATGATTTTGCCTCTTTTGAAGAAAGTATGCGGAAAGTGGCTCAGTGGGAGTTGCGAAAGCTCTTTGTCATCCAGCAATATATTGAGCAAAACGAAATCAGGGCTGAAGAAAAAGAAATTGAAGAAAAAATAAACGACCTTGCCAGAAGTGCTGGCAAAGAACCCCAGGAGGTTAGAAACATCCTGGAGCGGAATGATAAAATAAAAAATATAGAAGAAAATATAAAGTTTGAAAAAATGCTTGAGCACCTTAAACAAAGGATAAAGGTAAAAGAAATCGAAGAGTCTATAAATCTCGATCAGTGGAGAGCATTGGCAGATCCTGAAGAGGAGATGGTACTGTGAATACTGTGAAAAAAGAACCCCGCTTAAACTATCTGGTGCCTATGGTGGTTGAACAAACTCCCCGAGGAGAAAGAGCCTACGACATCTATTCGAGGCTTCTGCAGGATAGGATTATCTTTCTGGGCACCGAGATAAATGATACTATCGCTAATCTGGTGATCGCCCAATTACTTTTTCTGGAAGCTATGAACCGCGAAAAAGACATAAATCTCTATATCAATAGCCCTGGAGGTTCGGTGTCAGCAACACTGGCTATTTACGACACTATACAATACATTAAACCCGACGTGGCCACCATATGTATCGGACAGGCAGCAAGTGGTGCTGCAGTTATTTTAGCCGCTGGAGCAAAGGGAAAAAGAATGGCTTTGCCCAATTCCCGAATAATGATTCACCAGCCCTTAGGAGGGGCACAGGGTCAGGTAACTGATATTGAAATCCACGCCCGGGAAATGGTGAAAATAAGAGACCGCCTGAACGAGCTCTTAGCTTTTCATACTGGACAACCGGTTGAAAAAATCCGCAGAGATACCGAAAGGGACTTTTTCATGTCTTCTGAAGAGGCAAAAGATTATGGCATCATAGACCGGGTACTTTACCCTGATAAAACACCGGGAGGAAAAGAAGAAAAAAATGACTAGATTTGATGAGGATAGAGGAAAACTCCGTTGTTCCTTTTGCGGTAAAACTCAAAGCGAGGTTAAAAAGTTAATTGCTGGTCCAGGAGTATACATTTGCAACGAATGCATTGAGCTTTGCAATGAAATAATCAAAGAAGACTCTAACAAAACCAAAAAGGAATGGACTCCGGATCGCATTCCAACACCCAAGGAAATAAAGGAATACCTTGATCAATACGTTGTCGGCCAGGAAAGAGCCAAGATAATTCTCTCCGTAGCTGTTTACAATCACTACAAGAGAATTTTCTATCGTGCGAAAGAAAAAGACATAGAAATAGAAAAAAGCAACGTTCTGCTTATCGGGCCTACAGGATGTGGCAAAACTCTGCTTGCCAAAACGCTGGCTAAATTTCTTAATGTTCCGTTCGCGATAGCAGACGCTACCACTCTGACCGAAGCAGGGTATGTAGGTGAAGATGTGGAAAATATTTTGCTGCGCCTTATTCAAAATGCTAACTTTGACATAAAACGTGCCGAGAAAGGAATAGTATACATTGATGAAATCGATAAAATCGCTCGCAAAAGTGACAGCCCTTCCATCACCAGAGATGTCTCTGGCGAAGGAGTTCAGCAGGCATTACTTAAAATACTGGAAGGTACCGTAGCTAATGTACCTCCTCAAGGAGGAAGAAAACATCCCCATCAAGAATTCATTCAAATCAATACTGAAAACATCCTCTTCATTTGCGGTGGAGCTTTCGTGGGCTTGGAGAAAATTGTTGAAGCAAGGCTTAAAGACCGTCGTATAGGGTTTGGCAACAAAGAACTGCTTTCCCACGATGCAGAAAAAACAAATATTTTACACCGGGTTCAGCCTGAAGACCTTATCAAATTCGGCATAATACCAGAGTTTGTAGGGAGAATCCCTGTGATCTGCGTACTGGACCCTCTCCGGGAAGATGACCTGGTCAGAATACTTACTGAACCCAGAAACAGCTTGATAAAGCAATTCCAAAAACTTTTTGAATTAGAGGGAGTGACATTAACCTTTACTGAAAGCGCTCTAAGGCTGATCGCTAAAAAAGCTCTGAAAGAAGGAACTGGAGCAAGAGGTCTGAGAGCCATCATAGAAAGGATAATGACTGATCTCATGTTCGAGTTACCCTCTTGCAAAAATGTTAAATCGGTTGTAATAGACGATCAGTTTATAATTGACGCTGATAGAAAAAGAGAGAGGTTTCTATCTCTCCTGGAAGGCAAAACCGCTGAAGAAAAAGAATCTGCTTGAGAAGAGGAGAGTAACATGAGTGTTGAAAAAAACAAAACTATCCCCCGTACTTTCAATCCCTTAGAAATAGAAGAAAAGCTCTACAATTTTTGGGAGAAAAATGGCTTCTTCACTCCTGATTTAGAAAGCCCCAATCCTCCTTTTTCTATAGTCATACCTCCTCCTAACGTAACCGGCTTTTTACACATGGGACATGCACTCAACCTCACTCTCCAGGATATTCTGGTGCGCTTCAAGAGAATGCAGGGATTTAATGTTCTCTGGGTTCCGGGCACAGACCATGCAGGCATCGCCACCCAAAACGTGGTAGAAAGGGAACTTGCCAAAGAAGGACTGAGCCGCCACGATCTGGGGAGAGAAAAATTTTTAGAAAGAGTATGGCAATGGAAAGATATTTACCATAAAAGAATCACAGACCAGTTAAAGCGCATAGGAGCTTCTTGCGACTGGACCAGGGAAAGATTTACCATGGATGAAGGACTTTCCAGAGCAGTTAAGGAAGTTTTTGTTCGTCTTTTTGAAGAGGGTTTTATTTACCAGGGCGAATACATTGTCAACTGGTGTCCTCGCTGCGAAACCGCACTTGCTGATATAGAAGTTGATTTTCAAGAACAAAAGGGGAAACTCTACTACATCAGATACTATTTCAAAGACGATACAGAAAACTTTCTGACCGTTGCTACCACTCGTCCGGAAACCATGTTGGGCGACGTAGCCGTAGCCGTTAATCCTGGAGATGAGCGCTATAAAGTCTTTATAGGAAAAACAGTTATACTTCCCATAGTAGGACGAGAACTTCCGGTTATTGGTGACCCCTATGTGGATCCTGAATTTGGTACCGGGGTGCTCAAAGTAACTCCGGCACACGACTTCAATGACTTTGAACTGGGCAAGAAACACGACCTACCTATAGTAAAGGTAATCGACCAAAAGGCCAGAATGACCAAAGAAGCCGGTGAATTTGCCGGATTATCCCGTGAGGAGTGTCGCGAAAAAATATTGACCAGGCTTTCCCAAATGGGATACCTTGAAAAAGTAGAAGATTATACTCACGCAGTAGGCAGATGTTACCGCTGTTCAACGGTGGTAGAACCCCTGATCTCAAAACAGTGGTTTATCAGGATGAAAGAGCTGGCTAAACCAGCCATTAAAGCAGTTGCTGAAAAGCAAATAGAGTTCATACCTGAAAACTGGGAAAAAGTCTATTTTGAGTGGATGTATAACATAAAAGACTGGTGTATCTCCAGGCAGATCTGGTGGGGCCACCAGATTCCGATTTTCACCTGCGAACACTGCAATTTTGTGTTCGCTCACCGCAACCAACCCAAACAATGCCCCAAATGTGGAGGGAAAGTAAACCAAGAAGAGGACGTTCTTGATACCTGGTTTAGTTCTGCACTCTGGCCTTTCTCGACTCTAGGTTGGCCCCAAAAAACCAGGGAGTTAGAGATATTTTACCCCACCTCTGTGTTGGTAACTGGTTTCGACATCATATTCTTCTGGGTAGCCCGGATGATAATGATGGGCCTCAAGTTTACTGGTGAAGTGCCTTTCCGCAAGGTTTACATAACTCCCCTGATAAGGGATGCCCAGGGGAGAAAAATGAGCAAATCTGCAGGCAATGCCATAGATCCCCTGGAAATAACCCAAAAATACGGCGTAGACTCCTTGCGCTTTGCCCTCGCCTGGTTGACAATTCAGGGAAGGGATATCAACCTCTCTATGGGAAGGATTGAAGCATCGAGAAACTTTATGAACAAACTCTGGAATGCCTCTCGGTTCGTTCTGATGAATACAGAGGAGTTAAAACCCTCAGACGTCGAAGAACCAGTTTTTGTTTCCCTTTTGGACCTCAAAGACCGCTGGATTCTCTCCCGTCTGCAACAAACCATAGAAAGAGCAACCAATGAACTCGACAGGTTCAACTTTGGAGAATACACCAACCTGATATACGAATTTGTCTGGGGAGAGTTCTGCGACTGGTATATAGAGTGGTGTAAAAAGGACCTCTATGGAGGAGAACTTCAAAAAAGAAGGAAAACCCAGCAATTGCTGGTCAAAGTTCTGTCTCAGATACTTAAGTTACTTCATCCTATCGCACCTTACATAACTGAAGAGATATGGCAAAGTCTCCCCATCAACGAGGCAGAAAGCATAATGATAACTTCCTGGCCCAAAAGCTCGCCGGGAAAAATCGACCCCCGGGCGGATGAACTTATTAGCCTTTTCCAAGAAGTCATCCGCGAAATACGCTTTCTTAAAGCCGAGTTATGTATGCCACTCACTCAGAAAAGTGAGGTAATTATCAACTTTACCGACACAAACCCCCCTATTGAGGAGCTTAAAGAACACAAAGATTACATAGAAGCACTGGCTAAGTGTGTTATCAAAGAAATTGGTACTGGCCTGGAAAGACCAGAAGGCTTTGCAGTATCCAGTACGAAAGGAGCAGAAATATATCTTAATGTGGAAGGAGCCATTGATATCGGAAGAGAACTACAGCGCCTTGAGAAAAAAATTCAGGAAATTGACGAAGAGCTGGAAAGGGTTTCCAGAAGAATCAACAATCCAAATTTCCTGAACCGAGCTCCCGAAGAAACCGTGCAAAAAGAAAAACAGAGATTTTCCGAATTGAGTACCGAAAAAGCCAAGCTTGTTCGATTAAAAGAGGCTATAACAAGATGATAATTTCTCCTTTTAGAAAAAAAGACCCTATTGAGACCATTGTTATTTTGGCGGGCGGATTAGTGATAGTGGTTTTTGCTTTCTTTGCAGCGCGCGGAGACCTCGAAGCCTATACTTCTATGATAACCGGAAGCTGGATAAAGGAAAGCGCAGAAAGTAGTCCTGCTAGCACGTTAGTTCCCAAAGACATCGGGCAAGAAACCCAGGAAATTCAGAAAAGTATTGAAGCATCACTCCCGCAAGAAGCGCCCCCGCCGCAAACAACCCAAAATGAACATAATTTCCAGAACAAAGCTGCGGTCCCTCGAGTAGAAAACCGAGACACCCAGAATACCCCGAAGGTTTCCACAGAACCTTCCACTTCAAAAATTCTAACACCAAAAGTTCAACAAACACTACCAAACCCCATTTCTCCAAAAGAAGGTTATTACGTTCAGGCCGGAGCTTTTTCCAAAATTGAAAACGCAAGAAAAATGCTCTCTCTACTAAAAGCGCTTGGCTTTACAGCTTCCATAGAGAAAAGTAATAATGTCTACAAAGTTAGGATATACGGTTTTGCCACTTTCGAAGAAGCTAAACAAACAGTCAGCAAGCTTGCCAGCCAGGGTATAGAAGCATTTGCCAGTAAATAAGGAGAGATTAGCCATGACTTTGAGAGAAATTAAAGAAATTCTTGATGCTGAAGTTCTCGCGGGAGAAGAGTTCTTAGATCAGGAACCCTCATCAGCATGCGGTAGTGATTTGCTTAGCGATGTGCTGGCCTTTACAAAAGAGCGATCGGTGTTGCTTACTGGCTTAACCAACACCCAGGTGATTCGTACTGCGGAGATGAGTGATCTGGTGGGAATAATATTTGTGCGTGGCAAAAAACCCGATTCTGCAACTATAGAGCTCGCTAACATCAAAAAAATACCCCTTTTAGCCACCAAACTACCAATGTACGAGGCTTGTGGAAAACTTTACATGAGGGGCCTCAAAGGTTGTAGCGAAGTAAATTCCACTACCTGTGGCGCACTCGATGAAGCAGACAAATAGCGAACCGCTCATTTCTCTACAGCGCAACATAAAAGGTGGTGATTTTCAGAGTGCAGGGGATATCTCCAGTGAGATAAAGAAAATCCTTCAGCAAACCGGTTTTCCAGCCAATTTTACAAGAAGAGTGGTCATCGCTGCTTACGAAGCAGAAATGAATGTTGTAATTCATGCTTATCGAGGTGTTTTCTCCGTGGATATATATCCCGACCGCGTACATATTGTGGTGGATGATGAAGGGCCAGGCATACCTGATCTGGAGTTAGCCTTTCAGGAAGGCTACTCGACAGCCCCACCTCACATAAGAGAAATGGGGTTTGGGGCCGGTTACGGATTGTCCAATATGAAAAAATGTTCGGACCAACTAAACATTGAAACTCAAGTCGGAAAAGGAACTAAAGTGATTATGGGCTTCTTCCTTAAAAACAAAACTTAGGTGAGCATATGGAGCTTAAAACTTCCTTCCATTCGGTGCGCCTGGACGAAGAAAAATGTAAAGGGTGCACTCATTGTATAAGACGCTGCCCTACTGAAGCGATAAGAGTAAGGGAGGGGAAGGCGCGCATTGACGAAGAACGCTGCATAGACTGTGGTGAATGTATCAGAACTTGCCCCAATCACGCCAAATACGCTCAAAGCGATCCTCTTGAAACTATTCGGAAATTTAAGTACTCAGTAGCGCTTCCAGCTCCTTCTTTTTATGCTCAGTTCAGGGTGGACACCCCTTTAGAAAAAATACTCGGAGGACTATTGATGCTTGGCTTCTCGAGCGTGTTCGAGGTCGCCAGAGGAGCCGAAATACTTGCTGAAGCTACAGTTGAATATTTGTCCAGAAAAGACATTCCAAAACCAGTGATCTCTTCAGCCTGTCCTGCCGTGGTAAGACTTATCGAAGTAAAATTCCCTTCACTAATTGAAAACCTTCTACCAATGGATTCGCCTCTGGGGGTAGCAGCCAAAATCGCTCGTCTGGAAGCCCTTAAAAAAGGCTTTAAGCCTGAAGAGACAGGTGTTTTTTTCATTACCCCCTGTCCCGCCAAGGTTACTGAAGTGAGACAAAGCAATGAAGGCCTTTCGCGAATTGATGGAGCTATATCTATTTCAGAGGTTTATTCTCAACTTGTTAACAAGCTTGAAGAAGCAAAACCTGCCACCTCACTCCAGGTAGCCAGCTGGAAAGGCATAGGATGGGCGCGTTCGGGTGGCGAGCAGGAATCCCTCGGAGAAGGGGAATTCATGGCAGTAGATGGGATCCACAACGTCATCTCAGTCCTGGAAAAGATAGAAATGGGAGAGCTCTCAAGAGTAGTTTATTGCGAAGCCCAAGCCTGTATCGGAGGGTGTATCGGAGGAGTTCTGGCAGTTCGCAATCCCTTCATAGCCAAAGTAAGTGTAAATCATTTGATTAAAAAATACAGTAATTATAAACCCATAGACAGGGATTTGCTTCTGAAGTGGCAGCAAGAAGGCATACTGTTAAGAAGTACCTCATATCAAGCCAAAGAGGTATTAAAACTTGATAAGGATTTTAGAAAAGCCATGCAAAAGTATCAAACAATTGAAAAGCTGGTCGAAAAACTACCTGGGCTTGATTGCGGAGCATGCGGTTCGCCAACCTGCAGGGCCCTCGCCGAAGACATAGTACTTGGCAAGGCTCTGGAAATCGACTGCCCCTTCCTTTTAAGGGAACAACTGCTTGAGAAAGCCAGAGAAATTCAGGAATTAGCAAGTAGGGTTCCTCAAACCATGGCTGAAAAGGAGGAAGATCAAGTTGAAAATAATTGAGATTATTGAGCCTCTTCAGGCTCAAATCATTGCCAAAGGTAATCTTGAAAATCAGGAAATATCAGGAGGTTATGCAGGAGACTTATTAAGCGATGTCATAGCAAATGCCAGAGAAGATTCTGTATGGGTAACCATTCAATCTCATCCCAACGTTGTCGCGGTGGCAAAGTTGGTTGGCATTCCCTGTATTGTAGTAACCAACTTGCAGGAAGTTGATGAACAAACTTCACAGCGTGCCGAAAGAGAAAGTATTACCATCCTCAAAACCCCCCTTACTACTTACCAGGCAGTTGCCACTCTTTCTCGACTTGGTTTACCAGGTCTAAAGCGTAATGTCTAAAACTCTATTGAGGGCTGATCTTCACATTCATTCAGTGCTTTCGCCATGTGCACACAGAGAAATGTTACCTCATTGCATAGTTCTTGAAGCACTACAAAAAAAATTGGACATTATTGCGGTAACCGACCACAACGCCTGCGACAATGTCAATCTCACCATAGAATTAGGGCAATGCTTCGATCTATGGGTTGTACCGGGCATTGAGGTAGAGAGCAAAGAAGAGGTGCACCTTTTATGTTTTTTCCCCACCGTAGAGCTCCTTACCGTCTTTAACAAGGAGATTGAAGCCAATCTCTTACGAATCCCTATCGATGAAAAAATATGGGGGGAAGAGTGGATAATTGATGAAGATGGCCGAATCAAAGCCAAAAAAGAATACTTGCTAACTTATCCAACTCAATTATCAGCAGAAGAATTGATCGCCCTGGCTCGCAAATATCAGGGGTTTGTCATCCCTTCCCATATTGACCGAGCTTCTTACAGCGTGCTTGCCAACCTGGGTTTTATACCTCAAAAATGGAAAATTGAAACAGTAGAAATCTCTACCTGGAAAAGGGCAGAAACTATTCGAAAAAGTATCGACCCTGAAAAGTACTCGCTGGTTTCATTCTCTGATGCTCATTCTCTCTCGGAAATCGGCCGCACTTTCACTCTACTCGAAACCAAAAGAAGAGACTGGAAATCCTTACTCCAGGCCTTAACTACCAAAAAACCCTCTTAAAAAGAAAATTAACCGCTGGCCTCATTGAAAATTCAAACTTTTGTTCTGTTCCCCTTTTTTGCTTTCTTGTTCTATCCTTTTGTGGGGTATTGTGTTTTTTTGTGGGGGAAAGTGGGAAACAATGTTCCTTGGCCAGTTTGAGTATTCAGTAGATGCCAAAGGCAGAATAACCATTCCCAGCATTTTCCGGAAAGACTTAAACGATACAGCATATCTTACTAAGGGAGTGGAAAGATGTATACTCGTTTATCCAGAAGAATCCTGGCAGAGTCTGTGTCAAAAAGTGGCGAATCTCTCTTTTACAAAGAGAGATGCTCGAGAATTCACCCGCTTTTTTTTCGCTAACGCCTCTCAAGAATCAATTGATGCTCAGGGTAGGATCCTGCTTCCCCGACATCTCAGAGAATATGCCTCAATTGACAAAAAAGCAATTATAGCTGGAGCCGGAAAGGTAATTGAAATCTGGTCCGAGCAAAATTGGAAGGAACACATGAAGGAAGTTGAAGAAAAGTTTGGAGACATCGCAGAAAAGATAATGTTTGAAACAAATCTATGAAAAATTCCGCGGAAAAACTCTTTCATAAACCAGTAATGGTTCAGGAAGTTTGCAACTTCCTGCTGGAAGAAAAAGAAGGAATATTTGTAGACGCAACCTTGGGAGGAGGAGGACACACTCTGGAAATCCTGAAGCGTTCCTCTCCAAAAACCCGTATCATTGGCATAGACCAGGATTCAGAAGCCATAGAGTTTGCTCGTAAAAGGCTGACTCCTTTTGAAGAAAGAGTAACTCTGGTTAAAGGCAACTTCTCACAACTGGACCAAATTTTGAAAGAGCTTGGGGTTACCGATATTTCAGGCATTATTTTTGATCTGGGTGTATCTCTTCATCAGATCAAGACTCCTGAAAGAGGTTTCAGTTTCCAACTAAATGGCCCCTTAGACATGCGAATGAATATCTCTTCATCAGGTAAAACCGCCTATCAGCTTTTAAAGGAAATTCCTGAGAAGGAACTGCAAAATATCATTTACACGTTTGGAGAAGAGCGTTTTGCCAAACGCATTGCTCGAGCTATAGTTCGACAACGTCAAAAAAGCCCCATACAAACCACCCGGGAGTTAGCCGAGCTGGTCAGAAAAGTTTACCCTCCCGGCAAACACCGCATTCATCCAGCAACCCGCACCTTTATGGCCTTGCGAATTTTTATTAATCGAGAAATAGAAAACCTTGGGAAGGCTCTTCAAAAAAGCGTACCTTTCCTTAAAAAAAGAGGCAGAATTGTAGTAATTGCCTATCATTCAATCGAAGACAGGGTAGTAAAGAACTTCTTCAAAAACTCACCAGAATTGGCAGTGCTCACCAAAAAGCCTCTTTTGCCAAGCCCAGAGGAGCGCAAAGAAAATCCTTGCTCCCGGAGTGCACGTCTTCGGGTAGCACAAAAAATATAGGGGGGAGGAAGTTAAAAATGGAGGACTCAAGGATCAACCTTTACATTCTAACGTTCATCGCCCTGGTCTGCGTTTTATCGATCAGCTATCTTGGTCTTCAGGCTAAATTGCTCGAAAAATCGCTCCTTCTTGAAGAACACCAAAGAAAGGTTACCGTTTTGAAAACACAGGCTGAACAGCTGGAAAAGGAAATCAAGTTGTTAGCCTCTCTGGAGCGTATCCAGAAAATTGCTCAGGAAAAACTGGGAATGCAGCAACCCACAAAAAGAGTTTTTCTGGCCAACCTGCCAGGGATCTCCCAATCAGCTACTGCACGTTTAGTTGAAAGGCAAAATCCTTTCGAACAAACAGACTAATTTCCTTAAAAAGTGAACAGAAGGAGTTTTTTTTACAGATCCTTATTCCTGAGTATATTCATTACTATATTGTTTCTGCTGGTTGGTCTTCGCCTGTTTTCCTTGCAGGTAATCAACAACAATTTTTACCTGGAAAAGGCTGCGCAGCGTCTGAAAATAGAAGAAATACCCGCGCCCCGTGGTGAAATAGTGGACCGCGAAGGAAATGTTCTTGCTCGAGATATTGAAACAATATCCATATATGCTTATCCAAAAATAGTAGAAAACCCAACCCAAACAGCCAAAGTGCTCTCCCAGATACTGGAAATTCCCTACTCAGAAATCCGGCAAAAACTGGACTCTGAATTAAGCTCTGTGCTTATAGCAAAAAAGGTTCCGGCTACAATCCGTGAACAATTGAACAAGGCTAAATTGCAAGGCATTGGCTGGGTAAGAGAGTGTACTCGTTTTTACCCCCAGGCACCTAACGGAAGCAACCTTTTAGGCTTTGTAGGCACTGATCACCAGGGCTTGGAAGGACTCGAGTTTGCCTTCAACAAATTGCTATCTGGAAAAGCCGGATACCGCATCAGCGAAAAAGATGCTCTGGGACAGGAAATTCCCACTACCATAAAAGAGATTCCACCCGTACCCGGAAAAGATCTGGTAATTACCATAGATAGCACCATTCAATTTTTTGCAGAAAAAAGGTTGCAAGAAGCGATCGCTCAAACAAATGCCAAAAGAGGAGTGGTCATTGTAAATAACCCCCAAACAGGAGAAATATTGGCCATGTGCTCTTATCCCAACTATAACAACAATCACTTTTCAAATTATCCCCGCGAAAGCTGGAAAAATCTGGGTACGGCCTTGCTCTTTGAACCAGGTTCCATTGTAAAACCCCTTATAATGGCTCTGGCGCTTGAAGAAGGAGTAGTAGATTCTGAAGAAACTTTCTACTGCAACGGTTCCATAAGGGTCGGGGGACACCGATTTAGAGACATTAAATCTCACGGTAAAGAAAAACTGGAAGACATCATCATCAATTCTTGCAACACGGGCATCATAACCATAGCTATGCGCCTAAATCCAGAAAAGATCTACTCCTACCTGAAAGAATTGAGGTTGGGGGAAAAAACCGCTCTTAACCTACCTGGAGAAGAGGCCGGTATCTTGCGTCCCCCAAAACAATGGTCCGGCCTTTCCCCAGCAGCTATATCCATAGGTCAAGAAATTATGACCACCCCACTCCAGATGTTAACAGCTCTTTCAATAATTGCTAACCAGGGCGCATTTATACCCCCCAGAATTACCAAAGGTTCTCCTTATGAACCATCAGGAAACAACCCTTCGCCGATCAAGCGAATAATTTCCAAGCAAACGGCGCAGAAAGTGCTGAACATGATGGAAAAGGTAGTGCAACAGGGAACCGGCATCAAGGCTTCACTACCGGGCCTCCGTATCGCAGGAAAAACAGGTACCGGACAAAAAGTTAATTCCGATGGTCGTTATTCAAGCAACAAATTTGTTTCTTCTTTCGTTGGGTTCTTTCCCCTTCCTCGGCCAAGTTTTGGTATCATTGTAGTGCTTGACGAACCTCAGGGTGAATATTACGGTGGAGACACAGCGGCTCCTGTCTTTAAAAAAATCGCTCAAGACATAGCTATATACAAAAATATCATACCATCTGGAGCGGAGGTAAAAACGATGTGAGAATAGAAGAATTTGTAAAACTTTTACCTGGTTACAAAAAAAGGAATATAGTCAATTCAGGAGAAGAAATTCTTGGTATTGCTATAAATTCAAAAAAGGTAAAACCTCATTTTGCCTTCTTTGCTATCTCTGGGAATAACACGGATGGACATCAATACCTTGAGGAAGCACTGGAGCGAGGAGCGGGAATCTTAGTAGTGGAGAAGGAGTCCTGTCTACCGAATCAGAAAGGTGTGTCTTGGGCTCTTGTTGAGAAAAGCCGGGAGGCGCTCAACAAAATAGCCAGCCCTTTTTTTGGTAATCCTTCTCGAAAGATGCGAATTTTTGGAGTAACCGGAACTAACGGAAAAACGACTACCTGTTTTTTCTTAAGAAATATACTGGAAACATCCGGGATTCCTTCTGGCCTTCTAACCACCTGTTTGAATGCAATTGGTCCTCTGGAACTTGAACCCCTAAACACCACTGAGGAATCGATAAACATTCAAAATTACCTGCACACCATGCTAAAAATGGGCATCCAGAATGCCGTAATTGAAGTTTCCTCGCATGGTTTGGCCCTGGGAAGACTGCAAGGAGTTTCCTTTGACTACGCGGTGATAACCAATCTGATTCCAGAACATATGGAGTTTCACCTGGATTTCGAGGACTACTTTCAAAGCAAGAAAAAACTCTTTAGAATACTCGAAGAAAATCTCGACAAAAGTTACCCGCGAATGGCTCTCTTCAACGCAGACGACCCACATTGCCAGAAGATGTTCGAAGCATTGGGAATAGCTCGTCTCAGTTTTGGCCTGAAAGAAAAAGCAGATATCAGCGCTGAAAGGATAGAACATTCGCTTTACCGAACCAGCTTTATTATGAATACCCCCTGGGGCAGGACAAAGATTGCCATCAACTTTCCTGGGGAACATAACGTGTACAATGCATTAGCCGCCACGGGAATGGCCCTTACTGCCGGCGTACCCTTGGAAAAGGTAAAAGAAGGCCTCGAGAATACCAGGAAAATACCCGGAAGATGGGAGAAAGTGGAAAACAAAAGGGGTATAGAAGTAATAGTCGATTTTGCACATAACTGGCACGGTTTGCAAAAGGCTCTATCCCTAATTCGCAAGAGTATAAAGGGCAATTTAATAACTGTTTTTGGTTGCGGGGGGGAGAGAGATCGTGCCAAAAGGCCATTAATGGGGAAAGTTGTTGCTCAATACAGTGATGTCTGTATTATAAGCACTGACAACCCTCGTAATGAGGACCCCATGCAAACTATCCACGATGCTTTAGAAGGAGTGAAAGAAGTAGTCAAACAAAAGGAAACAAAATATTATGTCATTCCTGACCGCAAAGAAGCTATACAAAAAGCTCTGAAAGAAGCTAAAAGGGGAGATGCAGTTTTTCTCGCCGGAAAAGGGCCCGAGCGCTTCCAGATAATTGCTAACCAGAACTATCCTCACAATGACTATCAGATTGCCAAGGAGTTTTTGGAAGAAGATGAAGATTAAAGTTGAGGAAGTTGCAACTGCTCTTCAAACAGAACCAACCCAGAAAGGTGTTGCTGGGTTTTTTGAAGGAATAGCTATTGATAGTAGAGAATGTAGGTCAAATCAACTTTTCTTTGCACTTCCCGGTCAGAAAAGCGACGGCCATTATTTCATAGAAGAAGCGTTGAACAAAGGCGCAAGCGGACTGGTGGTGCAAAAAGAACTTCCTTCAATCGCAAAAAAAGAAGTGCATGTTTTTAGGGTAAAGGATACCGTCCAGGGGTTGAAAAAGCTTGCCGAACAAACAATCATAAAACATCCTAAAATCAGGATAGCTTTGACCGGTACAGTTGGCAAAACCAGCTGCAAAAACTTTCTATATCAGGTTTTAAGCAAAAATCTGCGTGTAGAAATAACTCCCAAAAGTTATAACACTCTAATAGGAGTTTCCTGGTCAGTATGCAATTTTCAAAAAGAGAGCGATCTCTGGGTTTTTGAGACTGGCATTAGCCAGAAAGGCGAGATGAAAGAACTCTCCCAGGTTATCAAGCCTAACATAGTAATTTTCACAACTCTGGGTAAGGGACATCTTGAGGGCCTAATTAACGAAAAAGAAGTGGCCTACGAAAAAGCCCAGCTAATAAGCGAAAACACTGGACTTGTTTACCTCAACATTGACAACCCTTGGTGGCCAATTATCCAGCAAAAAGCTTTGAAATACGAAATACCAGTGATAACTTTTGGCCAGAACCCTGAAAGCATGCTTCGAGTTACACATATTGATCTGGAATTAGAGAGAATGGAAAGCTCTTTTCAGGTCATTTCAAAAAACAAAAGGATTTCTTTATACCGAACTCCTCTACCTTTCTCTGAGTTAATTCCCTTGCTTGTTCCAGTGATTGACATTGCCACCAGATTGGGAATGCCACAAGAGGTGGTATCTCAAAGCATTGCCCAGCTAACCTTGCCAGAAGGAAGAGGTAACTGGTTTCGCTACAACAAAGGTATAATTTTTAACGACGCGTATAATGCCAACCCGCTATCTTACCAGAAAATACTTAACCTCCTCGCCAGGTTTTCCAGTATCAAGATGGAAACCTGGCTCGTTGCTGGAGACATGCTTGAGCTGGGAAAGTATTCTCCAGAAGAACATCTTAAACTACTTAAGAGCATTGCTAAATCACCCATAAATAGAGCTATTCTGCTTGGAACACAAATGCACCAGGCTTATCAGGATTTCGTCAGGCAATCCTTCCCCCAAAAAGAAAAGTTTTACCTTGCCCATTCTCACCAAGAAATTCAAAAAATTTTAATCGAAAACCTGTCCCTTAAAAATGAAAGGTGGGTGGTAGCTTTTAAGGCTTCCCGACAAATCGAGATAGAAAAAGCCATCCCTGAAGAGTGGAGGCAAAAAGAATGTATCCAGATCTAAAAGAGTCTATACTTTTATTTCTGATTAACTTTGCACTGAGCTTTGCACTGTTCCCTTTTTACATTCGCTGGCAGAACAAAAGAAAAGTGGGGCAGAAAATCAAAAAAGAAGGACCGGAATTGCACCTTCATAAGGAAAATACGCCCAGCGGAGGTGGAGTGATTATTGCCCTGACAACAGCCTTGGTTTTCTCATTTTTCTCTGGAACAAGCAATCATCCATTCCTTATTCCTGTCCTTTTGGGAACTCTAGGCTTTTTCGGGATAGGCCTTATTGATGATCTGCTGAAAATCTTTCGCAACCGTCCTTGGGGAATAAAAGCCAGAAACAAGCTATTTTTCCAGCTTTTATTCAGCATACTGATAATGGTCCTGGGCAGAGAAATCTTTCCTCCTCAGATAAACCTTCCTTTTTCCGAAAAGCAACTTATTTTGGCACCCTGGTCCTTTTTCTTCTATGGGGTGTTCCTTTTAATTGCCACCACGAATGCCTTCAACATAACGGATGGTCTCGATGGCCTGGCCGGAGGATGCGGACTCCTAACCATGTTATTCTGGAGCAGTTTTTTCCTCCTCAAAAACATGCCCCACTATGCGGGACTCTGTTTTGCAATAAGCGGCTCACTAATGGCTTTTCTATACTTTAACGCCTGGCCAGCAAAAATATTTATGGGAGACTCGGGGTCTCTTTTCATAGGCGCCATTATAGCCGTAATGGCCTTGCTATCGGGGCAATCTCTACTCATTATCTTCTCAGGTATAATTTACATTGTCGACACCCTGTCAGTAATAATTCAGGTCTTTTACTTTAAGCTCTTCAGAAAGAGGGTTTTTCTTATGAGCCCAATTCACCATCATTTTGAACTCAAAGGACTTAAAGAGAGCGCTATAACCACCCGCTTCTGGGTCATTCAGTGCCTGGGCTGTCTTTTAGCTCTTTATGGAATGGGGAGATAAAGGAATGAGCAATTACCTTGTGATAGGTCTGGGGAAAGCGGGTGTTTCAGTTGCCAAATTACTTCTCTCAAAAGGGGAAAAAGTTTGGGCAATAGACGATTACAAAGCTACACACGAGCTACCAACCTTCCTGGCTCAAAACCCCAACTTCTACTTTCTCGTCAGGTCAGAATGGCAAAAAATAGGAAAAATTCCCTTTAAAAAGTGCATCGTAAGCCCTGGCATCGGGCAGCACCCTCTTCTCAGCAAACTGTCCAAAAGTAACACGCCAATAATTAGTGACTTGGAACTGGTCATGGAAGAACTAAAAATTCCCACTATAGCCATAACTGGCTCCAACGGGAAGAGCACAACTACTGCTTTAGTAAGTCATATTTTTGAGCAGAATGGAATCCCAGCCTTTACAGGAGGAAACTTCGGAACACCAGCTGCCGAAATCCTGCTTGATAAAGCTGCTTTTGAGTGGGCAATTCTGGAAGTAAGCAGTTTCCAACTGGAAAGAATTATTAATGCTCGTTTTCACATCGCAGTTCTACTCAATATTTTTCCCAATCATCTTGATCGGCATGGAAGTATGGAAAATTATTTTTCCGCCAAGCAAAAAATATTTGCTAACCAGCGAAAGGAAGATATAGCAATTATCAACCTAACCTATCCTCAATGGATAGCCAGGAGTGTTTCTGGCATTAAGTCCCAACTGGTAACTTTTTCAGCAATGAGAATCCTTCAAGAAGGTTACTTTTGGGATCAAAATCGTTTGTGTAAGAAGAAAGATGGCATTGAAAAAACCCTTTTTCACATCTCAGACTGGAACCTCCCCGGAAGACATAATCTTGAAAATCTGACCTGTGCAACAGCTATCTGTTGTGAAGCTGGAATAGACCCTGATGCAATAGCCAGCTCTCTGGGTAGCTTTCAGGGATTGCCTCACCGCTTAGAAAAAGTGCACGAAATTGAAGGAATATCCTTTTTCAATGATTCCAAATCAACTACTCCTTCGGCAACAAAAGTGGCACTTGAAGCCTTAAATGGACCGATCATTTTGATAATGGGGGGTAGAGCCAAAGTAAAAGATTTTTCTGAACTTACAGCAACCCTTAATCCAGATAGGGTCAAGGCAATAATCCTCTTTGGAGAATCAGCACCGCTTATTTACAAATCCCTATCAGACTTTCCTGTCCTCTCAATTTGCAATAATCTCGAAGAAGCAGTGGAACAAGCTTTTCTCAAAGCATCCAAGGGCGATTCCATTCTGCTTTCTCCGGGTTGCACCAGCTGGGACCAATACAAGAACTTTGAAGAAAGAGGTGAACATTTTAAAAACATCGTCCATGGACTTGCTAAAAGCTGAAAACCCAAGAATGTTATCAACCAGTTCAACAAAAATAAAAAAACACTGGTTTGCACGTTGGAAAGCAGAACCGGTACTTTTCTGGAACACAGTAATCCTTTTGTCAACAGGAATTATAATGGTTTTCAGCGCCAGCATGACCACAAGTATATATGCCTACCACGATGTACTATTCTTCCTAAAAAGGCATCTTTTAGGCGTTTTGCTTTCAGTTCCTTTTTTCCTTCTCGGCTCTCTTCTTTCTCTTCAGAAGCTTCGCCAACTGAGCTCAAGAATCCTACTTCTTAATCTTCTGTTACTTTTAATGGTCTTTTTTCCAGTTATTGGGCGAGAGGGAGGAGGATCGGCACGCTGGCTTTCTTTTGGACCATTCAATCTCCAGCCATCGGAATTTGCCAAATTCAGTGTCCTACTTTACCTGGCTTCTGCTTTAAGCACTCATCAGGAAAGAATCAAAGATTTCTGGCTGGGAGTTTTACCTTCTTTCTTGATGATAGGCATCATATGCCTTCTTATTCTCCTTGAACCAGATCTGGGCACCGCCTCCTTTATTATAGCAATAACTTTGATAACTTTGTTTGTAGGTGGAAGTAGACTTCTTCACCTTCTCATTTGCATGGGAGCTCTTCTCCCAAGTGGCATATTCCTGGTGCTTTTCAGCGGCAAGGAGTACTGGATGAGAAGAATAGAGGCGTTCCTCAATCCCTGGAACGATCCTCAGGGAAAGGGCTTTCAAATCATCCAGTCCTTAATAGCACTGGGTTCTGGAGGCATCTTCGGTAAGGGACTCGGAGAAAGTAGGCAAAAATTTTTCTTTTTGCCTGACCGACATACCGATTTCATTTTTGCTATTATTGGAGAGGAACTGGGTTTCCTGGGTGCTATCTTTGTAATGGTTCTCTTTATGGTTGTTCTTTGGAAAGGCTGGAAAATAGCAACCAGTTCCAGAGATAATTTTCAAGCTGTGTTAGGAATGGGTATTACGGCCAGCATTGCACTGCAAGCTTTCATAAACATAGGAGGAGTAACGGGTACCATTCCTGTAACTGGAATAACTTTACCCTTAATAAGCTATGGGAACTCTTCTCTGGTGGTCACCATGTTTCAACTGGGTATACTCTTTAACATAGCCTATGAAAACAAATTCCGAAATGACAAACTTTAACATCCTTATCGCTGCAGGAGGAACAGGAGGACACATATTTCCCTCCCTTGCAATAGTGGAGGAACTCAGGGAACTAAACCCGGAAGGAAAAGTGTTCTTTGTTGGAGGCACAAGAAAATTGGAGAAAGTACTTCTTGAATCAAAGAAGCTTCCCTTTTTTGCCATTAGAGCCAGAGGCTGGAATAGATCCTTGAATATCAACTTGCTGAAAGCCTTCACTACCAACTCAATAGGTATATGGCAAGCCCTTGCCGTAATTCTGAAAACTCACCCTGATGCTCTACTTTGCATGGGAAGTTATCCTTCTCTCCTTACTGCCTTCTGGGCAAGGGTCTTGGGCATTCCTATTTTTGTGCACGAACAAAACGCGCTACCGGGCATGGCCAACCGGGTTATAGGCAAGTGGGCTAAACGAATCTTTGTATCTGTACCCGAAAGCAAATCTTACTTTCCAAAAGAAAAAGTAATTGTAACTGGAAACCCCCTACGAAAGGACTTACTACTCTGGAGAAATCGTAAAGTTGAGGCACGCGAAAAATTGGCTCTGGAACCCAAAAACCCTACCATTTTAGTAATGGGAGGCAGTCTGGGAGCAGAAATAATAAACCTTACTTTATGGAAGATACTCGATGAGTTAATTGACAAGTCATTTCAGATCATTCATCTTACTGGCAACAAAGATTTTACTCCCGCTTGCGAAATCACTTCTTCAAAACACTACAAGCCGATTCCTTTTTCAGATTCACCGGGAATGCTTTATGCTGCCGCCGACCTGGCCATATGCAGATCTGGCGCCAGCACAGTTTTTGAGTTGCTGTGGTTTGGAATACCAAGCATCCTGGTCCCCTTAAAAGAAGCTGCTGAAAATCACCAATACTACAATGCGTTATGGTTGCAAAAAAAACAAAAAGTTGAAATAATTCAGGAAGAAGAACTTACTCCCTGTTCCTTAAAAGAAGCTATAGAAAATTTATATCAATCGAGCAAAGGAAGCAAAATTCAATATCAGGAAACCCAGGACGAAGACACAACAAATTTAAGCCTGGAAAAAGCCGCAAGAAGAATTGCTGAAACAATTG
Organism: uncultured Atribacterota bacterium; assembly: GCA_964570785.1. GTDB lineage: Bacteria > Atribacterota > Atribacteria > Atribacterales > Thermatribacteraceae > Thermatribacter. The sequence goes on from CAZMZG010000004.1 coordinate 43,008, forward strand.
TTGAAGATTTAAAAGGAGGAAAAAGTTTTGAACGAACTGATAAATGCTTTTATTAAATTACCCAAAAACCTTTATTTCATAGGTATTGGCGGCACAGGAATGAGCGCTCTGGCCTTTATAGCCCACGAAATGGGCTACCGAGTAAGTGGCTCGGACATAGTGGAAAACGAAGCTATCAATCGCTTGAGAAAGAAGGGAATTCAGGTTTTTATAGGACACTCCAGGGAAAGAATAAGCCAGCAAGAAGCAATAGTGGTCTCTTCGGCGATCCCCAGTAATAACGAGGAACTGGCAGAGGCGCGAAGGTTAAATCTTCCGGTCATCCACCGCGGCAATCTGCTTGCTCAACTTTGCAGTAAAAAGAAAAGCATTGCCATTGCTGGAACCCATGGTAAAACCACCACAACCTCCATGATTTCTATGGTTCTGGAATGGGCAAACCTGGACCCCACGGTGGTAATAGGGGGAGAACTGGAAGACATAGGAGGCAATGCCAAGAGCGGTAGTGGCGATTTCTTTGTAACCGAAACTGATGAAAGCGACGGATCTTTCCTTTATTTGAAGCCCTTTTGTGGAATAGTAACCAACATAGAGGATGATCATATAGATCATTACGGAAGCTTTGAAAAAACACGTCAAGCCTTTGTCAGCTTTTTGAAAAGAGTAGAGCTCGACGGTTTTGCGATAGTATGCGGAGACCGCCCTGAAATCCAGGAAATACTCACTAAAGAAAAATTCAATACAAAAATCCTCAAATACGGCCTAGCTAATTCTAATGTTGATTTCCAAGCCCAGATTTTAGAAAGAAAATCCCACGGATTTCGCTTCCAGGTAAAAACTCCATCTGGAACAGTAGGGGAATTTGTTCTTAACATCCCTGGTTTACATAACGTAAGCAACTCTGTGGCTTGTATAGCAACCACTCTGGAACTCGGGATAGACCAAAAGTTCATTAAGGAAGCACTCGCTTCTTTTAAGGGCGTGAAAAGGCGCTTTCAAAAAGTTGGAGAGATAGATGGTGCCACTATTTTAGATGATTATGCACATCACCCTACAGAAATGGAAGCGGTCATCAAAACTGCTATGGAGCAAACCCGCGGCAAAGTAGTGGTGGTGTTCCAACCTCACCGCTTCACAAGGACTAAAAGACTCTACAAGAGAATGGCCCAGGTCCTTCAAAACACACATCAGGTTGTACTGTTGCCAATTTATTCTGCTGGGGAAGACCCCATAGAAGGGATCTCTTCCGAGCTCATTTTAAAGGAGCTCCTTGAAGCAGGATATTCCAAAGTCCAGCTGATTGAAGATTTCCAAGAAGCTACCGAGTACTGCATGAAAATCATAGAACCTGGCGATATTCTTATCACCATGGGAGCAGGAGACGTATGGAAAGTAGCTTTCGCCATATGCAAAGAAAGTGGCAAAATGTTGCTCGAGAACTAAAAAGGAATCAGATAGAGATAACTGAAGAGCCCTTGCTTGCGAATTACACCACCTGGAGAGTTGGGGGTAAAGCGCTTGCTATCATTAAACCCGTCAACTTGTCACAACTAATAAAGTGCCTGAGTTTGCTAAACGAAGGAGAAATTTGCTGGAAAGTAATTGGCAATGGTTCGAACATATTACCAAAAGATCAAGGCTTCGAAGGTGCAATAATCAAGCTTGAAGGCGAGTTTGTTAAAATCAATAGAAGCCCATCTGGTATAGAGTGTGGAGGAGGAACACCCCTTAAGAAATTGATAAACTTTTTCATCAAAGAAAGTTTAACCGGTGGCGAATTTTTGGTTGGTATTCCAGGTACAATAGGAGGAGCAATTATTAATAACGCAGGATGTTTTGGGCAGGAAATAGCAGGACTTTTGGAAGACTTACTGGTAGTGCATGAGGATGGGAAAGTGTTGAAAGCTAACAGGAAAGAAATCAGCTTTGATTACCGTTACTGTTCTTTGCAAAACAAAGCCATAATAGTTAAAGTTTCTTTAAATTTAAAGCCAGGCGAACGGGAAGTGATTAAAAACAGGATTCGCACCTATTTTCTAAAACGCAAGCATACTCAACCTATTGAGTTCTCTTGCGCAGGAAGTGTCTTCAAAAACCCAAAAAATGGATACGCTGCTTCTTTAATAGAGAAGCACGGTTTAAAAGGTGTCAGGCTTGGTCGAGCCCAGATATCCCCAAAGCACGCTAATTTTATAGTTAACTTGGGAGGGGCAACCGCCTCCCAAATAAGGTATCTTATAGAATGGGTACAAAAAGAAATATACTTGCGCGAAAACTTAATTTTAGAAAGAGAAGTGGAGCTATGGGATTAACTCCAAAAAATAGATTCTCTATTTTTAGGGATATCTTTTTTTTTACCTCCTTATAGGACTGGTTGCCTTCTTTGGTTTCAGTGTATTTTTTAGAAGCAACATTTTTAGAATTAAAGACCTCGAAGTAATAGGCGTTGAAAACCCGGCAATCATAACAAACGCCCTTGACATTCCGAGGGAAACAAACATTTTCCGTATAAAAAGCTGGGAACTTCAAAAAAAACTTGAGCTACTCCCCACAGTTAAAAGAGCCCGAGTGGAGAAAGTATTGCCCAACACCCTGAGAATAATAATACAGCCGAGAAAGGCTTTTGCCCTGATAAGAGTTGGGAACCAATCTTTCTGCGTGGATGAGCAGGGTCAAAAAATTCCCTGCCCCAAACACGAGGGGGCACCAAAACCTGTGATTCATCTTTCTAAACTTGAAAATGCTCTGCTTCGGGAATCTTTAGAATTAGCCAAAGTCTGGCAAGAAAAATTTCAGCATCCTCTTGTGGAAATCGAAGCCGTGACCGAGAAATTATTTATTTTAAAACTTCAAAATGGTATATTTATTAAATGCGAAAATGCTGACAACCTGGGGCAAAAGGCTCTGATTCTTGAAGCCGTTCTCAGGGATGCTATAATTCAGTCCATTCAGGTTGGAGGTTTTGATATACGTACCGACAAAGAAATCTTTGTTATTCCTTCGAGTGGAGAGAAATGAGAATCTGGAACTTTAAAGACAAAAGCAACCAAATAATCGGCGCCATAGATGTGGGAACGACCAAAATATGTGCCCTCATCGGCAGAAAAAAACAGGAAGGCGTAGAAGTACTGGGCATAGGTTTGAGCAGTGCTAAAGGTATTAACAAAGGAAACATTATTGACATTAAGAAAGCTTCTCGAGCAATAACCGAAGCTATTTCCTTAGCAAAAGAAATAGCCCAGGAGGAACCTTGGGTTTTCTTGGTTAGTTCCGCGGGTAGTTATTGGAATTCGGTTAATGTGGAAAACGAAATCCTGCTTAGCAAAACTGCCAAAGAAGTAACCTCAAAAGAAATAGAAAAGGTCATTCAGGGAGCCAAAGCCCAGGTTGACCTTGCGGGGAAAAAAGTCATTCATTTGCTTCCTCAAACCTATCAGCTCGACGAACAAAAGGGAATTACCAATCCCCAAGGAATGATTGGTACCAGGCTCAAAGTTTATGCTCACCTAATAAGTATCATGGATAACCAGTATCACAACCTTTTAAAAAGTTTTCAGGAAGCAGGGATAGAAGTCTCTGAACTGGTATTCCAGCCTTTGGCCTCCGCCGTTTCTGTCCTCAAGCCACTCGAACGAGAAATGGGCGTGGTGCTTGCTGATATTGGAGGAGGCACAACGGACATAGTAATCTTTCACAGAGATGTAATTAGATATTCCGCTATAATACCCCTGGGAGGAGAACACATCACTTCAGACCTGGCAATTGGTTTGAGAACTACCAAAGAAGAAGCTGAAACCATCAAGGTTCAGCACGGTTGTGCTTTTAGTCACCACCTGGGTGAAGAAGATATAATTGAAATAAGAGACCTGGGAAGTTCCTCTCTTCAATCCATAAGCAAAAGACTCATGTGCCAAATAATAGAAGCCAGAGCCAAAGAAATCGGTACCTTTTTGGCAAGGGAAATTCGCAAGTCAGGTCTTCACAAATCCCTAAAAGGGGGATTGGTAATCACGGGAGGCACAGCAGCTCTGGAGGGCTTTGGCGACCTTCTGGGTGCCATCACCGGTTTGCCTACCCGAATTGGCATACCGGAGAACACAAACCTTGACGGCATGGTACAAACCTTGTCCCATCCCATGTTTGCCGCTGCTTGTGGCCTTTTACAGTTGGGAACGCTTTTGGATTCTTCTCAAGAGAGTACCAAGTTTTTTTTCCATCGCCAGGCAAATCAAAGCAAGAAACTCCTTAGGCAACTAAAAGATTACTTTATGTTGGAATAAAGTGGAGGATAATCTTATGACTAACACCAAAACCAAAAAGATAAAAAAGGATAATAACGTTAAGATAAAGGTCATCGGCATAGGTGGTGGCGGCGGTAACGCAATTAACCGCATGATTGAAGCAGGCCTCGAAGGTGTCCAATTTGTGGCCATGAACACCGACGCTCAGGTCCTGAGTCGTTCTCTTGCCGAAACCAAACTACAAATAGGCAAGAAATTGACCCGAGGTCTTGGAGCCGGAGCCAATCCGGAGATCGGCAGGAAAGCTGCCGAAGAAGACAGAGAACAAATATATGAACTTCTCGAAGAAGCAGATATGGTGTTTATAACTGCAGGAATGGGAGGAGGTACTGGCACCGGAGCTTCACCAGTAGTAGCCTCCATTGCTAAAGAGCTGGGCATCCTCACCGTAGCAGTAGTCACTAAGCCTTTCACCTTTGAAGGAGGAAAGAGAAACCGCCAGGCTCACGAAGGGATAGAAAATCTGCGCAAAGTGGTGGATGCGCTTATTGTTATTCCCAATGATAAACTCCTGGAAATAGCGGATCATTCTACTTCAGTGGTTGAAGCGTTTCAAATGGCTGATGAAGTGCTACTGCAGGGAGTAAAAAGTATTTCGGATTTAATTAACACCCCGGGTCTGATAAACCTTGATTTTGCCGATGTAAAGGAAATCATGAGTAACGCAGGAACCTCTCTGATGGGTATTGGTAAGGGAACCGGAGAAGGTAGAGCCAAAGAAGCAGCTCAGAATGCTGTTCGTAGCCCCCTACTCGAATCTTCGTTTGAGGGCGCAAGGGGTATTCTTTTCAATATTACTGGAGGGACAAACCTGGGTTTATTCGAAGTAAAGCAGGCTGCCGATATAATTACTAAGGCGGCTTCTGAAGAAGCACACATTATTTTTGGGGCAGTAATCGACGAGAGAATAAGAGACGAAGTAAGGGTTACTGTAATCGCTACTGGTTTTGACCAGCAGAAGGAAGAAACTGAGAAAAAGGAAAGAGTTGATACTACAACTTTTTCGCCAGACGACCTTGACGTACCAGCCTTCTGGAGAAGGCAAAGTTAATTAAATTAACATGTCTCATGCTATCAGAGAAAAGCTTTTGCCCTGCATCGAAAAAGAGTTGGGTATTAATCTTGATTCCAAAGGCGGGGCCTTCTCTTTCGTCCTTTGTTTTCCCGGAGAATATTCTCTAGGCATGGCTAACTTGGGTTTCCAGACACTGTTACACAGTGTCTATCAAGTACCTGAATGGAGAGTAGAAAGAGCCTTTTTAGAAACTTTACCTCGCTCCTTAGAAAAAGGGATACCCTTAACCAACTTCGACCTGGTGGGATTCTCGGTACCTTTTGAAGTAAACCTGCTCAAAGCAATAGAAATGCTTAAAGCATCGGGCATCCCCCTTTTTTTTAAAGAAAGAACCAACCATGATCCATGGGTTGTTTTTGGTGGTATAGCACCTTCTCTGAACCCAGAAATATTTGCTCCTTTCGCGGATTTCTTAATCATCGGGGAAGCCGAAGAAATCTTTCCCAAAGTTCTCGACTCCCTAAAGAACGCTCTCTCCAACCACGAAGATAGAAAAAAAACCAAACTGAAATTAGCTCAACTACCTGGTGTCTACATACCTGAATTCATCGAACCAGTATATGAAGGAAACTTCATAATAGCTTTTAACGTAAAGAACAAAGACCGTCCCTTGCCCATAGAAGCCCAAAAGGCTAATGTCGACTACTTCAAGACGTACAGCTTTATCTATGCTCCCTGTAGTTGTTTCAAAAACACTTTCCTGGTAGAGATAAGCAGAGGATGTAAATATGCCTGCAAGTTTTGTGCGGTAAGCAGAATCTACGCCCCCGTAAGATACAGAAATTTAGATCAAATCAAGCAGAGCCTTGAATACGGGCTACAGTTCACCAACAAAATAGGCCTGGTTGGCTCAGATATTCTTGGACATCCTCAAACTGAGGAAATCCTGGACTTCTTGTTTCAGAGAAAAGCAAGGGTAACTACTTCATCTCTCAGTGCTTCAATGCTTTATAAAAAAAGGGGGTTACTTGCTCTTCTTTCGTCCCTACAACATGAAACCGTCACTCTTGCCCCAGAATGCGGGGACGAAGAAGGTAGAAGGTTTTTGGGTAAGAATCTCAACGATCAGGAGTGGCTGGACCTGCTCAAGGAGCTTTTAGAAAAGAATTTTAAAGTAAAATTGTATTTTCTTTTAGGGCATCCAATGCTTTCTCCACAGAAACATCTTACCTTTTTGAGTAAGATTATCGCTGTTACCAAAAAGAAGGAGCTACTCTCGGTTTCCTACAGCTTTCTGGTACCCAAGCCTCATACTCCTTTTGAAAACCTGGAAACCTCGGGCCTTGAAAAATGGTTAAGAGAAGGAGAAACATTTAAAAAGGGATTGCAAAAATTAAAAATAAATTTCACCGGAGAGAGCTCAAGGCTTTCCTTTGTGCAGCTCATTCTCTCAAGAGGGGATCGGAAACTTGCTGAGAAGCTACCTAAGTTACTCAACTACAGCCATCCCTTGTCCTTAGGTCACTGGCGTGACCTGCTTAAAGAGCTACAGAGAGATATTAAAGAGTGGGCACGTAACCCCTGGAAAGAAGGACTCAAGCCCTGGCAAACAGTCAGTTTCTCTTTCCGGCAATCCACACGTAAAACATCAACCACTGTACCCTGCGTTAACCCTGCAGGAACGGAGGTGAGTTAGCTTGAATGCATCCTCATTAATAAGAGAAAACCTGGAAAAAATTTTTGAAAAAATCTCAAAAATTTGTCATAAAACAGGTAGAAGCGAAAACGAGATAAAGATTATAGCAATTACCAAGGGCCAAAGCCCGGAAAAGATAAGAGAAGCAATCGAATGTGGTATATTGAGAATAGGAGAAAACAGGATTCAGGAAGCACTCAAGAAAATACCTTTTTTGTCTCATCAAAAAATTGAATTGCACTTTGTGGGGCAACTCCAAACCAACAAAGTTAAGCAGATGTTATTACACTTCCATTATCTTCATTCTCTTGATAGAATAAAACTGGCACAAACAATACACACCCAGGTTCTCAAAATGAACGCTAAAAGAAGTTTCCCGGTTCTGGTTCAAGTAAATCTAACTGGCAAGGAAACTCAAGGTGGAGTTAGCGAAAAAGACCTTGTCCCTCTTATAGAAGAAACAATCAAATATCCAGAACTGGACATTCAGGGATTGATGACTATAGGCCCTTATCCGGCAAACGAGCAAGAAACGCGTCAGGTCTTTCACAGGCTCTGGAAGTTGAAAGAAGCTATAAATGCACTCAAAATACCCGGTGTTTACTTGCGTGAGCTTTCGATGGGTATGAGCGAGGATTTCGAAATTGCCATAGAAGAAGGTGCAACAATGATACGTTTGGGTAGAGCAATCTTCGGGGAAAGGAGCATTTCCAGATGAACCAGCCCGTTCAAAAAATCCTCTTCATAGGTTGTGGAAATATGGGCAATGCTTTAGTGGAAGGGTTGTGCAGAGATGGATGGCATAAAAAAATGGAGTTTCATCTTTTTGATAAAGTATCTTCCAGAGCAGAAGCGCTGGCTCAACGCTTTGATCTGAAAACCCCAAAACCACCATTTGATGGAAATCAATACCGTTTTATATTCCTGGCTGTCAAGCCTAAGGACCTACCTTCAGTCGCGCCGATACTCAAAAATCCAACCAGCAGTGCCATAATCTCTCTTCTTGCGGGAACCAGTATAAACAAAATTAGTGAAGTGCTACCGGGAGCCAGGGGATATGTGCGCATAATGCCTAACCTCTGCGCTGAGGTTGGAGAAGCAGTTGTACCAGTAGTATTTTCAGAAAACGTTCCTCAAGAGTACAAAGAGGATCTGTTGTTTCTTCTGGCATCACTGGGGTGGGTTTTTGAAACCCAGGAAGATGAAATCGACTCACTTACTGCTTTGAGCGGAAGTGCCCCCGCTTTTGTGGCGCTTTTTATAGAAGCAATGATGGATGGAGGAGTGAAGCTGGGAATACCGTGGGAGAAGAGCCTCAAGGTGGCCATTCAAACAGTACTGGGCTCAGCATTGCTTTTGAAAAAGAAAGCCCTCCATCCTGGAGAATTCCGGAACCAAGTTGCCTCTCCAGCAGGTACAACCATCTTTGGATTGCACGTTCTTGAAGAAGGTAAGTTTAAAAGCACAGTTATGAAAGCTCTTGAAGTATCGTTTAACCGAGCCAAGAGCTTAACCTCTGAGGAGTGAGCCAAATGTCTTTAAAACCTGAAGACCTTCTGCAGATAGAATTCGGAACTGCCTTTCGAGGTTACAACAAAGAAGAGGTAGACGAATTTCTCGAAGAAATAGCCAGTTACTTTCAAGAGTTACTGAATCAGCAAACTAAACTGGCTCAAGAAAACGAATTTCTAAAACAAAAACTCAACCAGCAGGAAACAGAAATCCAGAAGCTAAAAACCAAACAGGAAGAGCTAAAAAAACAAATTGAAGTAGAAAAAGATTTGCTCCAAAAAGAAGCCCAAATGATAATGGCTGAAGCCCGCTTGAAAGCCCAGAACCTCCTCAATGAAGCAGAAAGGAAGAAATACAAATTAGAACTCGAACACCGAAAACTGCTGGAGCAATACCGACAATTTCAATTGCGTTTCAAAGCCTTGCTGCAAACCTTTCTGGAGAGTTTAAATCAACACGAAAGGGAACTACCAGAAACGCCCTTACACTTGGATTCTAGCACCTCGCCAGATCCTGCTGGGGAAGTCGTCCGTTTTTCCCTCGAGGATTTTCAGGAAAAAAAATAAAAATGAACCGAAAGTGGCTGATTATCTCCTCAGTCGTTGCCTTGGGAGTTGCCATCGACCAGGTATCGAAATGGTGCATACAAAATCTGGTTGAACTTCCTTACCCCCTGGTAAGGGGCATTTTTGAGTTGAGATTAAGGCACAACCCGGGCAGCGCTTTTGGAATAAAAGTTTTGAACACGACCCAGCTTCTTGTTATTACCGTTGCTATAACCGTGGTGTTTCTATTGTCTTTTGCACTGAATAAAGCAGGGAATCTTAAAAATCAGAGCTTTTTTATCTGGGGCGCAAGCTTCTATATATCGGGTGCCTGGGGAAACCTCATCGACAGACTGCGCTTGGGATATGTTATCGATTTTTTTTATACACCTTTCTGGGCAACCTTCAACCTGGCTGACGTTTTAATAGTTTTGGGAATGGGGCTTATCCTCTCAGGACTCCTTTACAAAGGAAAAAATGAAAAAACAGAAAATTCTGGTTTATGATGAACCAGGCTCTCGCCTGGACGCCTGGTTAGCAAAAAACTTCCCCGAAGCATCCCGCTCTTTACTTGTCAAGCTCATCAAAAGTGGTAACGTTAGGATAAATCGCACAACCGTCACTAAAGCCAGCAAAAAAGTAAACCCTGGAGACATAATAGAAATTATCTGGGAAGGAAAACAGTTTTTAGAACTCGAACCATTCTCCCTTCCTCTGGAAATAGTCTACCAGGATGAAGATATACTGGTCATTAACAAACCAGCAGGAATAGCCACTCACCCGGTAAATGTTTTAGAAAAGAACACCCTGATCAATGCACTGCTTTACCATGGCATAAACCTAGCTCGGTATGGAGCTCCCTTGCGTCCCGGCATTGTACATCGTCTCGATAAAGAAACTTCTGGGATAATGGTTATCGCCAAATCCGACATAGCCTACCTCAAACTAATTGAAGAATTTAGAAAACGAAGAGTAAAAAAGGTTTACCTTGCCATTGTTGAAGGAGAGTGGAAAGAAAAACCCAATGAGTTAACTTTACCTATTTCCAGAAACAAAAGAAATCCTTGCCTGATGGAAGTAAATTTCCAAAAAGGCAAGGAAGCTCAAACTCTCATTAAACCCTACCTTGCCAGAGAGAACTACTCGCTACTTCTGGTCAATCCCCAGACCGGTCGTACTCATCAAATACGCGTTCATCTGAGCTTTGTCGGACATCCCATCGTAGGAGATAAAAGATATGGCACTTCCCGGAGCACTCAGCAAATGCCGAGGCAGGCCCTTCACGCTTTCTCTATAAGCCTAAAGCATCCTACTCGGAACCAGGAACTAACTTTTTATGCAGATCTTCCTGGTGACATGAGGGAGTTTTTGCTCAAACATTTTAACAAGCTTCCAACCCCAGAGGAAATTCTGGTCGCACAAAAAGTGTTTTTTCATTCTTGAAAAGAACCTCACCTAAATTACTTCCGGAAGCAAACCTTAAATACCTCACCTCAGTCATGATTACTGGAACAACATTTTCGTCCCTTCCTCTGGAATAAAAAGCTGCTACCTTAGCCGCGCGCTCTATATCATCTTCTACACCCCGCGAAGAGTTTACAATTTTCAGAATCACGTGAGAACCAGGCATCTCCCGGACGTGAAACCATAAATCTCTTCTTGAAGCAACTTTACTGATTAAAAGGTGATTAGCTCTGGCATTCTTACCTATCAAAATATAATTACCTCCAGGCGTACAGTAACCCGTTATTCCTGAAGGAAAGCGCTGTGACGAAGAAACTTTTTCTTCGCTTAACCTGGAACAACTTATTTCTTCGCTATCCCCAACGAGAGCTTCAAGTTTGTGAAGTATTTCTGATTCTTTCCGCTCAAGCACGGTAAGCTTATCTTTTACCATAGTAGCTCTTTTTAGAAGTTTCCTATAAAGCTGGAAGTAATTCTGCATGTTCTGAGCAATACTCAAAGCAGGTTCCAAAGAAATACAAACCTCCTCTGGAACCTGAGAAAGGATATTTCGAACGGTCAATCCCTTATTGTCCTGCTTGATAACCTCAAGATGCGGCCAGAGCTTGAGAAGTTCTCCTTTGAGACGTGCCATCTCTATTTCTTTTTCATTGGGTAGCAAAGAAGCAATTTTTTCTTTCTCCCACCTTACAGCCTCCAGTTCTTTCTGAAGTTCCTTAATCTTCTTTTCTTGTAACTCATGTTGCTTATACCAGTCTTGTAGAGCATAAAAATAAGTTTCAAGGGCCTCTTTGAAAGAGGGAAAAGCTAATACCTCAGCATCGAGATATCCGTCTTCTTTCCAGAAAATACCCAGGGGTTTCTTTGATATCCTTTCCAAGAAAAGGTACAATTTATAGTCTTCCTTGAGAAGGGGTTGTAAAACTTCCTTCCACACTTCCCGTATCGTCTCGTACGAAATTGGCCTGTTTTCCATTTTGCGCCAAAGATATCTGCTAAGGAAAGTACCCACACCATCAAAATTATTGATAAACCACCTTGGCCCATCAATAACCGCCTCCTCAATCCCTGGAGAAACCCCACTTTCCAGAAAAATCAGAGGGTCTATTTTGCTTCCCAAGCAAGGAGGCGGAGAATACACAAGACCTGGAAAGACATGTCTGAAACTACTCTCCCTTTGCCCTATGAAGCGTGCGGCACTCAAAATGCGCTGCGAACCAGTTTCAACAAGCACCAAATTGGCATTTCTACCAGTTAGTTCAAAAAAAAGAAAGAACTGTTTTTCAGAACTCTCCCACAAGCTCGAATTCTTGATAAGCAGTTTTACCACCCGATCCCAGCCAACCTGTTCTATTTCAACAATATACCCGCCCAGGAGATTTCTTCTTGTAGTTTGTATCCAGTGGTTAGTCAGGTTAAGCTTTCTATCAGGAGAGTTGTTGGAAAAGAACAAAGTATTCATATCAGGATGAAAACAAGAGACCAGATAACCGTTGGATAAATTTTGGTTATAAAGCCTTAAAACAAAACCCTTTCGAGGAAGTAAAAAAATGTCCTGTATGCGAGCACCAACTACCATGGGCTTGAGCTCTCTAATCAAAAACTTGAGAGGTAATCCTTCCAAAATTTGCATTTTCACATCCATTGACAGTCTTAAGTCTCTTCAAGTAATATAGCGACAAATATCCCGGTTTGTAAAGGAGCTACAATATGAAAAGTATGACTGGTTTTGGTTTTGCCGAGGGCGAAGGTACGCTCGGCACTTACCGAATTCGTATCAAAAGCTTCAACCACCGCTTCCTGGATATCAACATCAGGATGCCAAGAGAGCTCTACGTTTGGGAAGAACTCCTCAATCAGCTCATAAAGTCTCGCATATCGAGGGGGAAAGTTGAACTACGTATCGACTTTGAACCCAAGCTGGAAAACTTTACCATCGAAGTGAACCCTCGGCTTGCCCGTTCCTATCTTAGTGCTCTTGAGACTCTCTGTAAAGAACTGGGACTTAACTTTAACCCTCATATAGAGCTTATCCTTAATCTGGGAGAAGTAATCAAGCTCAACAAAGAAAATCAATGCTGGGAAAAAGAATGGGATCTTTTTCAAACCATTTTTGAAGAAGCTATTCAAGCTCTTCTGAACTCAAGGGAGAGCGAAGGCTCGAGAATGAAAGAGGATATAGAAAAGCACCTGGAAAAAATAAGTAAAACTACAGCGAAACTCAAGGAACAGAATGAACAAGTTACTGAGTTTTTCCGCCAAAAGCTGTCCAAAAGAGTAGCCGAACTACTACCCCAATCACCCATAAACGAAGCTCTCTTGGCCCAAGAAGTGGTATATTATGTAGAGAGAAGCGACATCAACGAAGAAACAACGCGCATAAAAGCCCACGTAGAAAGAATACGCTCTCTCCTTAATGCCGAAGGCCCAATTGGCAGGGAGCTGGAATTCGTACTGCAGGAAATACATCGTGAAGTTAACACCATTGGAGCCAAATCAGCCCACCTAAGTATATCGGAAATGGTTATTGATCTTAAAACGGCTCTTGAAAAATTGCGAGAACAGGTTCAAAACATAGAGTAAAATGGCGGGAATTCTTTTTGTCGTTTCGGGACCCTCGGGAGTGGGAAAAAGCACCATCAGGAAAGAGGTAATCAGAAAATGTCCAGGGCTTAAATATTCCATTTCCTGTACCACCAGGCCCCCTCGTGAGGGAGAAATCGATGGAGTGGACTATCTGTTCATAGACCTCCCAACCTTTGAAAAAATGAAGCAACAGAGGGAATTCCTGGAATGGGCAAAAGTACACGGTAATTACTATGGAACTCCCCGCAAGCCTATTGAGGAATGGCTAAAAAAGGGAGAAGACGTGATTTTAGAAATAGACGTTCAGGGAGCCAAACAGGTTAAAAAAAATTTCGAAGGAGGTGTTTTTATCTTCATAGCACCTCCCTCACTCAAGACCTTAGAAGAAAGACTAAAAAGGCGCAATACCGATCGTGAAGATGAAATACTTCTTCGCATGACCAATGCTCGTATTGAAATGCAGTGTATTTCTGATTATGATTATCTGGTGGTTAATGACCAACTCGAGGAAGCAGTGAACAAATTATTAGCAATTATTATTGCAGAAAGATGTAGAATAAGAAAATCTCATCCATCAGGAGGCGAGAAAGGTAATGATTCCCATCGATAAGTTGCTCGAAAAAACTGGAGATAGATATACTTTGACCACCGTTGTTGCTAAAAGAGCAAAACAAATCAGCGAGGGGACCACTCCTCTGGTAGCACTGGAAAAGCCTCACAAACCCATCTTTATAGCCATTCAGGAAGTAGTTGAAGATAGGATCGATTTTTATGAACCCCAGGAAAATGATCTACCATCCGAGCAACCTCTGGAAGAATAAAAATATTCTGGTTGGAGTTTGTGGGAGCATAGCTGTATTCAAAATAGCTCATCTGGTAAGCTATCTCGTAAAATCCGGCGCCAACGTCCAGGTGGTAATGACCGACAACGCCCAGCACTTTGTTGGTAAAAGTACCTTCGAAGCCCTCACTGGAAGAAAGGTTTACGATGGCCTTTTCAATTTCCAAGGAGAGATCCCACACATAGAGTTAGCCCGAAAAAATGACCTAATCCTCGTTGCACCAGCTACAGCTAACATAATAGGCAAAATAGCCTGCGGGATAGGGGATGACCTGCTGTCAACTCTATGCATGGTAGAACCACAAAAATTGTTTATCGTACCCGCTATGAACCATAAAATGTGGAGAAATCCAGCCGTACAGGAGAACCTGGACAAACTTAGAACACGAAACATAAAAGTCCTTTCACCAGAGAGAGGGAAACTGGCCTGTGGAGAAGAAGGAGAAGGCAGGTTACCTGAAGTAGAGAACATAATTGAAGAAATGTTTTATTTTGTATATGGCGACAAATTTCTCTCGGGAAAAAGGGTGCTGGTAACAGCAGGAGCAACACGTGAATGGTTAGACCCTGTGCGTTATATCTCCAATCCATCAAGCGGCATCATGGGCTACTCCTTAGCCGCTCAGGCCAAAGCACTAGGCGCAGAAGTTATACTAATAAGTGGCAAAACTCATCTCCGTGTTCCCTCTGGTGTTGAGAGCGAAGAGATAGATACTGCCCTTCAGTTAGCGGAAAAAACCGAGGAACTTTTCCCCAACTGCGACATTCTTTTTATGAGTGCAGCAGTCTCGGATTTCAGGCCTGAGGTGCAAAAATCCTCAAAAATTAAAAAGCACCAGCAAAAATTGCTTGGGCTTCGCTTAGTTCCCACTACTGATATCCTGTCAGCAATAAGTAAAATAAAGAAGCCTGAACAGATAGTAGTGGGTTTTTGCGCTGAAACCGAAAACCCCCTTGAAGAAGGTAGAAGAAAACTAAAAACAAAAAATCTTGATCTGATAATTGCCAACTTAATAGAAAAAGACAAATCTGGCTTTGAAGTTTTAACCAACAAAGCCTGGATTATAGACTACAAGGGCAAAGAAATAGAGTTTCCACTTCTTGACAAAAGAGACCTGGCAGAAAAAATCTTCTGGCATTTAAAAGGCGTTTTTCAACAATAATGCTTCTGGCAGAAGTTGCTCTACCGGTACCCCTGTTTCAGACCTTTTCTTATATAATTCCAGAAAAGTTGGTTGATGAAATAGTCCCCGGAAGCATAGTTTGGGTAGATTTTCGCTCTCGAAAGCTGACCGGAGTAGTGGTTGAAATTGTCGAGCAAAACACAGAGGACAACCTTAAAGAAATAACCCAGCTTCTCCCCCTGCAACCATTAACGAACGCTTACCTCGACCTTGGCAAAAGATTATCCATAGCTTTCTTTGCACCTCTTGGAGAAATACTGACACTGTATGTTCCTAAAATAAACAGTTTTAAGAGAAGCTCTCTATCCAAGAAAAACACTTGTCCTCGAGATCGCTTCCTATCTCACAAGCGTTTTCTGTGCTGCCAACTGGCCTTTGAAGAAGACCGATTACGCTTTTTAAAGCAATTCTTAAAAGAGCACGTCGAAGAAAAGAAAGAAAAGGTTCATCTCGTTTTCCCCGAACTTGCAACTCTGGACCACTACTCAGAATTTATAAAAGAAAACTTTCCAGATTTGAAGCTTATCCGCTTCGACAGCAGACTGTCACCTTCCAGAAGACTCAAAATCCACCAAGAAATTGAAAAGGGAATCTTCGACGTTATCACAGGTTCCTGTCTTTCCCTTTTTTTACCGACCCAGGGTATTCACAACTATATCATCGTTGATCCAGAAGAAAGAGGCCACTTCTCCTCGAAACATCCTTATTACAATTCCCTAACAGTCCTGGAAACCAAAATCGAAATTTTTGGAGGTACATTGATAACCTTGTGCCGCATCCCGAACCTTTACATATATTTTCGTCTCTCCCAAAGACAATGGAACACACTCAAACCTTCTTTTGAACCTCGAAGCACTATCCCCAAAAAAGTAAACACCGTGATACAGGAAAAATCCAGTAAGATTTTTTCTCTTTTTGCCCAGAAAGCCGTTTCAGAAAACCTTAAAGCAGGAACCAAAAGCTTAATTCTGGTCCAAAAAAGTGGATATGCTGCTGCACTGGGTTGCAAAGAATGCGGCTTTTACTACACCTGTGAAATGTGCAACATAGCTATGCGCTTTCATGCTCATTCCAAACAACTAATTTGCCCTCTCTGTGGCCAAAAGTTGTCTCCGAACCCGGTGTGCCCGCGTTGTGGGGGAACATGGCTTGAGGGCTGGGGAACAGGAACAGAGAAGGTTGAAGAAGAGTTAAAAAAACTCTTCCCTAAAGTAGGAATTCAAAGAGTCGACTTTGAAACCCTTGAAAAGGGTGATCTCGAAATCCACAAGGATTCTCTTCTGGTGGTAGGAACTACTTCAATATTACAGGAAAAGCTGTTACGCAAATCTTCTCTGCTAATAATAGAGTCCCTGGAAGATTGGTTTCTTTTGCCCGATTTTGAAGCACGAGAAAAATTCCTGCTATCCTTTTACAAAGCATCTCTTTTCTTAGGAGAGGACGTGTATCCCTCCCAAGCAAGAATCATTATTCAAACCAGAAAGCAATTCAAGGATTTCCTAAACCAGTTTCCTAAAAAATGGCAAATCCTCTTTCAAGAAGAAATCGAAAAGCGCCAAAAGAGCGGCTATCCCCCCTTTAGAGCCATGCTTTGTGTTACTGTGGAGGGAAGGAATAAAAAACGCTCCTTTCAGGTTTTAAACCAAGTGCGCGAGCTTTTGATGAACAGCCAAAAGAAGAAATCCGATATCTTCGGTCCCTATTCTGGAGAAGGTTTTAGAAAGAGAGGCAAGTTGCAAACAGAACTTATAATATTAGCGGATAAAGAAAATTTGGAAGAAATATATCTGAAGGTTGGACCTTTGTTTAAATCAACGAGCAGTGTAAAGGTGCGTTGTAAGGTATCCTATTAGAGAATGGAAAAATGGAGGAATAAAATGGTTCGCAAAATAATTCTCTACGGGAATCCCATATTGAGGGAAAAGGCACAGCCTGTTACTTCGATAGACGGCAAAATTGCTTCTATACTTCAGGATATGGAAGAAACCATGTTAGCTTCTTCAGGTATTGGGCTTGCTGGAAACCAGGTAGGAGTTCTGCTGCGCCTGGTGACTCTGGTACACCCCGAGAAGCAGAAAGTTTTACACCTTATAAACCCAGAAATAGTAGAAAAGTCTGGGAATGGCGACCTTCAGGAAGAGGGTTGTCTGAGCCTACCAGGGCTATATGCCAAAGTGGAAAGAGCTGAAAAAACTCTCGTTAGAGCCCTAGATATCAACGGAAAAGAAATTCAAATAGCCGCCGAGGGCCTTTTGGCGAGAATTCTTCAGCACGAGATTGACCATTTGAACGGGGCTCTTTTTATAGACCGCCTGACGCCCGCACGAAGGTTGCTTATAAATGGAAAGCTGAAACAGATAGCACGAAAAGAGAAGGGGAAATCATGAAAATATTCTTTATGGGCACTTCGGAATTTGCGATAGAAGTTCTCGGAGTTCTTCTTGAAAGCCAGTTCCAAAAGCAAATCAAAGGCATAGTCACCCAACCCGACCGCGCCTGTGGAAGAGGGCAAAGAGTAATGCCCCCTCCGCTTAAAAAGTTTGTTCTTTCCGAAAACAAAGAAATTCCCATTTTCCAGCCGGAAAAAGTAAACCAACAAGAATTTGTAGACTTTCTAAAACAGGAAAGTCCTGACTTGATCGTTGTTGCTGCTTATGGACAGATTCTCAGGCGGGAAATACTGAAAATTCCCAGATGGGGATGCATCAACGTACACGCCTCTCTGTTGCCTCGTTATCGGGGAGCAGACCCAATAAGATGGATGCTTCTGAAGGGAGAACAAGAAGCTGGCATTTCAATCATGCTTATGGATGAAGGAATGGACACCGGACCAATACTCAGCCAAAAAGCCCTTCCCATCGAGACTGAAGACGATTACGGTAGTCTCACCAAAAAACTTGGGCAAATAGGAGGTCAAGAGCTATTAAAAGTAATACCCGAATGGGTATCGGGTAATTTAAAGCCCCTTCCTCAAAATGAAAAAGAAGCCAGTTATGCGCCAAAGATAAAAAAAGAAATGTTGCGTATTTCCTGGGCGAGGCTGGCTCTGGAAATTGTCAATCAAATCAGGGCTTTCGCACCGGCCCCAGGAGCTTTCTGTTACTTTCGCGACAAAAAGATAAAAATTCTCAAAGCCAAGCTCGAAGAAAATATTAGCAAAGAAATTTGGGAACCAGGTACTATTGTAGAAATAAAAAAGGAGGGAATTGTGGTAAGTGCTTCGGACAAAAATTTACTGATTGAAAAACTGCATCCAGAAAGCAAAAAACCTCTTCACTCCCGGGAATTCTGCTGTGGTTACCGCCTAAAAGCCGGAGACCGCTTTGAATAGGAGGTGAATGGCGTGTTTTATCCCTTCTTTTTTGACTATACCTTTTTACTCTTGATACCAGCCCTGATCCTTGCTTTTTACGCCCAGAGTAAAGTCTCTGGGACTTACGCAGAGTTATCCAGAAAAAGAGCCAGGACAGGACTCACCGGCAAAGAAGTAGCTCAACTTCTAATACAGAATCTGGGGTTACAAATTCGGGTTGAAGAAATACCTGGAACACTTAACGACCATTACGATCCTCGCCATGAAGTCCTGCGGCTTTCCCGCTCAGTAGCTCGGGGAAGCTCTGTAGCCGATTACAGTGTGGCTGCTCACGAAGTAGGCCATGCTCTCCAAAAAAGAGAAGCTTACACGGCCTTCTCTCTACGTTCGGCGCTGGTGCCAGTAGCCAGTTTTGGTTCTCAATTAGCCTTGCCTCTTTTCTTTATTGGTTTCCTTTTCTACATTCCCACCCTAATGGACATAGGAATCATGTTTTTTAGCGCAGCAGTGCTCTTCCAGCTGATCACTCTGCCAGTAGAGTACGATGCCA